>NZ_CAJMXD010000427.1:0-2363 GCF_905219685.1 Barnesiella sp. CU968 | reverse complement strand
AGAAAATCGCGTAACCAACATGAATACAGAGTTTAACAATTTCGCATTAACAGATTTTAAGAGACGCCAGTGATAATGTTTCTTATGAATTATGATACTCGTAATAAACTTGACTCCGCTAAATGGCATTTGAAACGGACTTTGCTTAATAATGCTAATTTGCGAGGTTTGACTCATTTAATGATTTTTAAAACGCTGAAAATAAAGTATTCCCCTGAAAGCAAGTGAATAAATTCTTGACTGAGGTCACTGAAATATGGATTGTCTGTAATTTCCCAAGTGGCAAACCAGATCCGATTCCGGATGGTGCTCAATTAAGGGTCCGATATTGGCAAAGATTTGAAAACGTGAGCCGCTTTATCCTGTTTTTTCTTGAAAAATCATTTCAATATGGATTAAAATGATGATCAACAGCTTGTTAGTGTGTAAATTTTAGAAAGAAATTTATAAACACACATTAGGTATATAATTGATATTCACATGATTAAATTTTAATAATTTTACAATTGAAAGATTAAAATCCGTAACGTGAATTGAAAATTTTTATTTTTTATGCTAATTTTTATGTTTCATAAAATCATAATATCATGAACAGATTATTTACAGTATTGACCTTGATTATCATTGTTTCTTTTGCTGTTTTTGCAGACAATGGTGCAATTTCAAATCTTGGGGACAAAACTCCCATTCAAATTGATCCGATACCAACCAAGACCCCTCAAAAAGGACCGCGTGTACCTGCACGTGTACCTCTCACATGTTTTCTGATGGACGAGTGTCTCACAGTCGAATGCGATTATGAGGCAGAAGGAGAGGTGACGGTAACAAACAATGCCACAGGAATGGTTGTAGCCTCGGAGACGGGGGAACTTGCCGGAGGCATCGTTCTATACCTTGCCGACTATACCGAAGGAGCCATGACCGTGACAATCACCATGAACGACAAGGGCTATATCGGCTATTTCTAAAAAATTCAATTCGAATCCGATTATTGTTAAAATAGGATTCCCTTCAAAATAAGTAGCTAAGAACTTAATGACAATTAAAATCTATCGGCTTATACCAATATTGCTTTTGGTAATGACATCCTGCTCCGGCTCAGACAAGGAGCAGCGGGACATTGTTGCCGAATGGGCAGGCAAGGAAATCGTAATTCCCGGTGAACTTGGATTTCAGGTAGGTAATATCCCCGTGGATTACGATTTCGATGCCGCCGATTTCAAGATCGTCACTTATGTCGATTCCGCTGGATGCACCAACTGCCGGATGAAACTCAAGGACTGGGATAAGGTGATTGACGGTTTCAAATCCTCTCCCGATGTTGATGTCAGCTTCCTTATGATAGTGGATTCCGACAAACGGGAGGAGATTGAAAGACTCGTGAAAGACAATGACTTTCATCATCCTGTATCAATTGATTCCGCAGGACTTTTCAGGAAGGCGAATCCACTCCCTTCCAAACCGGAACATCAGACATTTCTTCTTGACGCAGACAACAAGGTTATCGCTTTGGGAAATCCTGTGTATAATCCGAAGATTAGGGAACTGTATGCTCGCCTTATATTTGATTCCACAGATGGCGAAAAGACATTGGGAGATGTGGAAGAACAGATTTGCAGGAAACCTGTGCGCAGCATTGGAGTGGTGAGCAAGGGAGACACAATAAACAAACGTTTCAGATTTAATAATGATACAAAGTCAGATCTGACACTACAGGAGATTACACCCTCATGTCATTGTGTCAGTACCAAAGTGGATTGGAAAGTCCTGAAAAGTGGAGAATATGCTGATGTCGAAATCAGCTATGTAGCCGACACGATCTCGCAGCAGTTTTACCGCTATGCCGATATCTGGTTCAAAGAGAGACAGAATCCGGAGAGACTCGTCCTCCACGGATTCATAAAATAATTTTTAACATCTAAAATTTCAAGAAAATGAAAAAGAAGATTATTTTCGCCGCAGTTGCGGTGGTTATGGGTGTTTCTGCGTATGTTGGAGTAAATGCGCAGCAGCAAGATGCAATGTCTGACATACAGTTGTCAAATGTCGAAGCACTTGTTAGCGGGGAGAGTGGCAATGGTAGATGGAATGTCACAAAACATTCAAATGATTATTGGGAGTGTAATGCTGGAGGAACACAGAATTGTCCCGGAACTCCTTGGTGATAAATGAAGTTGGTTAATCAAAAGATCTAAGATCTTTTGATTAACCAACTTATACCTTGATATCTTAATGCTAAGAAAATGAATATATCTCGAATCGTAAAAATTTTTGTTGTAGTTGTTTTGATAGGTATCGCATATGCCTGTACAAACAGTAAAGAATCAGAGAGTGAAATAAAAGCTGTCGAGGTCGATTTGAAA
>NZ_CAJMXD010000426.1:0-2384 GCF_905219685.1 Barnesiella sp. CU968 | reverse complement strand
GAGCCAGCACAAATAGCAAATTGCCATCCAACTCTTGACCTCGAATTTGATTAACACTTTTTAAGAGACACTAGTGGCTTTCTGATATAATAAAGCGATATAGGGAGGCTCAGATAAAAGCGGCTCTAAAGGTTAATTATGAAAAATTGCAATTCAACTGGAGCATTGGACGTGACCTTGTAATACGGAAAGCAGAGGAACGTTGGGGCTCAGGAGTTGTTGAGCAACTTAGCTTTGACTTGCAAGATGCTTTCCCTAATGAAAAAGGATTCAGTAGCCGCAATATGTGGAGGATGAAACAATGGTATTTGTTTTTCTCCACATCTGAAGCATCCGAAAAACTGCCCCAACTTGGGGCAGAATTGCAAAATGCTGAAATCCAATCATTAATAAAGCTGCCACAGGTTGGGGCAGAATTGAACGAAGATAGTTTGCCAATGATTCTCGGACTTGTGCCATGGCGTCATCAGACAGACATTGTAACCGGATGCGAATCGTTAGACGAAGCCATTTTCTATCTAAAAGAATGCGTAACAAGAGGATGGAGCCGTCAAACGTTGGCAAATTCAATGAAGGCCAAATTATATGAGAAGCAAGGCAAAGCCATCTCAAACTTTCCAAAATACCTGCCGGAAGCGCAAAGCCGACTTGCGCAGGAAATTACTAAAGACAACTACGATTTCAGTTTTGTGACAGTCCCTGAGAATTATCAGGAAGAACAGTTGGAAACAGCTCTTGAGCAGAACATCACCCGTTTTCTTCTCGAACTTGGAACCGGATTTGCTTTTGTTGGTCGGCAGAAAGAGTTTATCGTCAATGGCCGTAGCCGACGTATTGATATGTTATTCTATCATATCAAACTGAAAGCATATGTGGTTGTAGAACTCAAAATAAGGCCATTTGAACCGGAATTTGCAGGTAAACTCAACTATTATGTAAGTGCAGTCGATGAATTATTGAAAGGACCCGATGATAATCCAACCATCGGATTGCTGATATGCAGTGACAAGGATGAGACTGAGGTACGTTGGGCGTTCAGGGGCGTACATACACCGATGGGAGTGGCTTCTTATGACAATGTCAATACCATTAATGAAACGAATCTATTACCTTCTGCTGAGGAACTTCAAGCACGTATTCGTTTGGTAGAGGAGAAGATAAACAAAAACAAATAATCCTAACCTAAATTTAATTAGAATATAATTGGGATTCTACTACATTCTCTGAATTTTCCAAGACGGTAATTATTTATTTCTTTCATAGGACTTTTTCAAGGGTATTGCGTCTTTTATATTGAGGCCGTATAGCCTATCGATAATGACACAATGATTACTTCGAGAGAATTTGAGACATATTTCAGACGACTGTATTTGCCATTGGGTATGTACGCACTCCGTATCGTTGATAATGCCGACGATGCGGAGGACATTGTGGAGGATACTTTCATGAAGGCTTGGCAAGCTATCTCGTCGGGTGCAGAGATTGAACATTTCAACTCATATATCTACCGATGTGTAAGAAATGAATGTGTGAGCTTCCTTCGAGGGAAAAAGGAATTTGAAAACATTGATACAATCCCGGAAGTATGCGAGGAGGTGATAGACACCTCTTTCCATGATGCAAGGATATGGAAGGCGATTGATGAACTTCCGGAGAAATGCCGTGAAATATTCTTGATGAGCAAGCGTGATGGACTGACCAATGCGGAAATTGCCGAGGAAATGAATATCTCTATAAAGACTGTTAAGAACCAGATGACAAAAGCGTTTGCCCGGCTCAGAGAGTCGTTATCAACCGGGCACAAGCCATTCTTCCTACCTTTTTTATAAAAATTTTAATTCCGGATAGGACCTGAGGATAGTGGTTGCGTCATATAAGTGAACGGGGACAAATCCCGGGACACTTTTTGAACAACCATTATGAATGAAGAAATAACATACATAGCAAAGCGTTACCGCAAAGGGAAGTTCTCCGTTGAAAAGAGTTGGAAACGGTTGAATATAAAACCAGCCTTAAAATGGAATGGTCTCAAAATAGCGGCAGCCGTTGCCTCGGTTGTAGTCCTGTCGGCGACAGCGGCTATCATATATCATCAGTACGAATTGAAAGACACGACTGATAAGATTGTCAATGAATCAGTCAGACCTGCTGCATCGCTGGAGACTGTCAAAATCATTGATTTTGAAAACACGCCGCTCCCTACCGTCATTTCCAAAATTAAAGAGGTGTATGGCGTTGAGGTTATCAATGTTCCGGAGAATGCCGGGGAGTATCGTCTTTCACTGCACTACGAAGGTAACGCCGTTGACCTTGTAGCCACAATCAACGACATTCTTGAAACCCAAATGTCAGTAAAGGAATGAAGCGTTTGATGTCATTGCTGA
>NZ_CAJMXD010000425.1:0-2399 GCF_905219685.1 Barnesiella sp. CU968 | reverse complement strand
TTGCAGTGAGTTTTTCATGGTATTAGATTTTAAGGTTAACGTAAGATTGGTTGTCGGGACGACAATCAATTTTTTTTTGCTTCATATTTTGTTCGAAAAGAGGCTCCGCCGGAGCCTCTTTTCAAACAAAATATTTTAAGGAATGCTTTTTAAAACAGTTATTCGCAGGGTGTTGTCAGTCTTTGAGGTAATACTGGANTGAAGAGACTACGCGTACGCGCTTGATATAGGGGGTATACTGGTCGCGGTCTTCAATCGAGAACTGTCCCTGTGATGCGGTCTTTATCTTTCCGAGTCTGCTTTCCGAGTCTTCCGCAAATTTATTTGCAGCCTCACGTGCATTCTTCGTTGCTTCTGCAATCATTTCAGGCTTTACTTTATTGAGATCGGTAAACTCATAGAGAGTCTGATAATTGTAGTCGCCCGCAACCACGGCGATGCCCTGTTGCATCAGCTGGGTCTGTTTCTCCATCAGTTCGTTTATCTTTTTGACCTGAGAGGAAGTCACCACCACGACTGTTGTGACGATGTAGCGGTATGGCACAGTCTGGTTGCCATATCTGTCTGCCTGGAGGTCGTTGACCTGCGGGGCATTGACGGAAAACTCGCTTTCCGGAATACCGTTTGATTTCAGAAATGAAGTGATTGCGTTGTTTGTAGATTCGATTTGACTGTAAAGCACAGTGAGGTCATTTCCCATTGCCTTCGAGACAATAGGCCACGTAACCTTATTGGCTTCAAATTCTCGTTCGCAGAGACCACGGACGGTCACAACCCGCTGGTTGGATGATATTCCGCCAAGTCCGTTACGGATGAAAATACCGAGAAGTGTAATGCCGACGGCGATTAAAAGCGCGGGCAATACTTTGGACACTATGGGGCATCCGTTCTGTGAATTNCAAGTTTTTTCTTTGTCCATATTTCTTAATTTTATAATTAGGTGTTGCAAATATAACAACTTGGAGTGTTAATTATCGAAAATTCGATAAAAATTTGTAAATTTGCAAATGGAATATGCAATATTTCGCTTGCGGGAGTTGCAATTAAGCTGTAAAAAAACAAACGACATATTATGCTTGAAAAGATAAACGCCATAAAGGAAGAAATCAACGCGGCTGTAGCCACCAATCTTCAGGAGGTTGAGGAACTGCGTATAAAATATCTGAGCAAAAAAGGGAGTATCTCCCAGCTGATGGTGGATTTTCGCACAGTGCCAGCAGAGATGAAGCGCGAACTTGGTCAGAAAATCAATGAACTCAAGAATTACGCCACTGAAAAAATCGCATCTCTGAAAGAGGGGTTCGCCACTGCCGCCGATTCCGATGCCGAAGCCATCGATCTTACCCGCACGGCGACACCCTATGAACTTGGCACACGTCATCCGCTTTCGCTTGTCAAGAATGAAATGCTGAGGATATTCGCCGGAATGGGTTTCACAATCGCCGAGGGTCCGGAGATTGAGGATGACTGGCATGTGTTCGAGTCGCTTAATTTCCCGCCAGACCATCCGGCGCGCGACATGCAGGACACATTCTTCATTTCTCGCGATCCGAAGGATATCCTTTTGCGCACACATACCTCTTCCGTCCAGACCCGCGTGATGGAGAAAACGCAGCCGCCGATCCGCATCGTCTGTCCGGGTCGCGTATACCGCAACGAGGCGATTTCAGCTCGTGCCCATTGTTTCTTCCATCAGGTAGAGGGACTTTATATCGACAAGAATGTCTCTTTTGCTGATCTTAAGCAGGTGCTTCTCGGTTTCGCACGCCAGATGTTCGGTCCGGAAACCAAGATCCGTCTGCGTCCGTCATATTTCCCTTTCACCGAGCCGTCGGCTGAAATGGATATATCCTGCGATATCTGCGGCGGCAAAGGGTGCGCCTTCTGCAAAGGTACCGGCTGGGTAGAGATTCTCGGTTGCGGCATGGTCGATCCCAATGTCCTTGATGCTTGCGGAATAGATTCTAAAGTATATTCAGGCTACGCGTTCGGTATGGGTATAGAGCGTATCACCAACCTCAAATACAAGGTCAAGGATCTCCGCATGTTCAGCGAGAATGATGTGCGATTCCTTCGCGAATTTGAATCGGCAAGATAAGGGAGTGTCGGGTTTAATGATAGTTACCTTGCTTTAACCAAAAATGACAATAAGGCAAAGATATGAAGGCATAATTTCCATTTTCAAGGAGATTATGCCCGAACCTAAAACGGAGTTGCACTATGACACTCCGTTTCATCTTTTATTGGCGGTGATACTGTCGGCGCAATGCACCGACAAGCGTATAAATATGGTGACTCCCGCCTTGTTCGAGCGCTTTCCCGATCCGGAATCCCTCGCTGCCGCCAATGAAGATGAAGTGTTTGAATATATAAAGAGTGTGACGTTCCCCAACAATAAG
>NZ_CAJMXD010000424.1:0-2402 GCF_905219685.1 Barnesiella sp. CU968 | reverse complement strand
CAATTTGTCTGTCTCTATATAAATAAATGTCGCATCTTCCGATTTGGAGTAATGAGGCACAGCGAGATTACGGTTTACTACCGTGAATGTGGCTCTGTCTTCAAAAAAGCCTTTGTCGCTGTATTCTATTCTTATCATTTCCGGAGTCAATACCGTAAACCTTGCCTTGCCGCTTGTAACCACGGCTTCGGGATTGGCTTGCGGATTATTCTCACCCCATAATGTCATAGTCCCTGAAAAGACAAATGACAAAACAGCAAATACAAGTGTTTTAATTCTCATGATATGTCAGTATGCAGAATCCATTCCGGGAAACGACAGGACTCTGTCGGAATCAACCGGTAATGTTTCCCGGAATGGATTTAAAATTTTATAATCTTACTTTAGTGAATCTGTTTCCGGTTTTCCTGATGAATATTCCGTTGGAGGGATTGGTCACAACCACACCCTGCAGGTTATAGTAAACAGGTGTTCCTTCGAATTCGGCTTCAATATCTGCCACTCCGCTGTTTCCGGCTTTAGTGATGGAAACCGTGTTATTGAGAAGATCTATCTAGATATTATATCTGCCATCTTTAGGAATCTGCCATTTTCTGTCTCCATTGCCGTCTGTGGTGATTTTATCATAATCTATATTGCCGTCACCGTCAAGACCTGCCCAGAACCAGGGTCCATCCCATGAACCGTTGTAACGGTTGGCATCTATTTTAAACTCACCCTTTTTCATTTCTTCGTTATAAGTGAATTTGAACGGGTCTTCCTCACCGCCCCAGACCATTGCCGGAGCATCGGTAATCTCCCAGCCGCCGCTGCCGGCATCGCCTACTATATAAAGAGCGTTGAAACGCACGGGATTATCCTGATAAGCTGCTTTTGTCACAGATACCGTCATGTCAGCCAGATTGCAAACCACCTTATAATTGGCACTCTCACGAACCTTGAATTTGTTATCCTGCCCGCCTTGAACGAGTTTTGACACATCATAAGCGTCGGCTGATTCATTGCGATATTCCAGATTCGGATTATCAAAATTCTTTCCCGACGTAAACTTGAATTCTTCATCAGCCTTGAGATAGCCCATATAAGTGAAGACATTCTCATTGTCGACATCCTGAACCATAAGAAGCCCGTATTTTATATTCCACGAATCAGGCGTGGCACTGCCTATTATTGTCAGATGATCTGCTGCCGAGACACCGAAAGCCGATGCCATCACTACAAAAGCCGTAGCTGCTGTTTTGGAAAAATTAAACATAAGTTTCATTTTTAGATTAGTTTAAAATGGTATAGGTAAGTATTGAAAATTAGCTTATATAGTAAATACAGTGCTTGTTTAAATTTTGAATCTTCCGGATGCTTTCTTGATTTCACATCAGTCACATAGCCCGCCATGCTCCTTCTTCAAAATCGCGAAATCATCTCAGGATCTCCTGTCAGATTCAATTGCGCACATGAAATCCCAGCCACAAAGATAGAGTGCGATATTCATTATTTAAACAGCCGAAACAGATTAGTAGTTAAAAAGTAGTTCCAAATATATTTTCAAAATACCAGCATATTGATAGTCAGTATTATATCTATCTCACCATTTCAATTTATAGTAGTAATGCAAACCACTCCGCGATGCATATAAAAAGACGACAGCGGGCATTGGATGCAAAAACAGCTACTCGGATACATCACAACATATCCTATTTGATATTTTTTTTGTAAATTTGTGTATGACCTTCGAAAAACTACTACCTTGGACTTTTAAGAAACGCCATCTGATTATCCGCTGGCTGTTTTCTTTCCTGCTTGTGACTATTGCCACAAGCTCCTCCGCCAATTCCAAAAATGACTCACTGATGGCGGAACTGCATAAAATCATTCTGAACAGAGATATCTATATTTCTCAGAAAGAAAATCGTCTGGACAGTCTGAGAAAGGTTCTTTATAATGCTTCAGACGATGAGGCAAGATTTCTCGCCATGGGAGACCTTCTTGACGAATTCAGACCATATAACACCGATTCGGCTTTCGCTTATTGCCGTCATAGGGAGATTCTGGCTTCGAGAACGGGTAACAAGGAATTCATGACTAACGCCAGACTGAACACGGCAAATGTTCTCGGCAGCATCGGAATGTATAAGGAAGCTCTGGAAATTGCGGATTCAATACCCTACAACACTGTGCCTGATTATCTCCGCTCATATTATTTTTATATCAAGAGAACAGTGGCTTCATATCTGATGGATTTCTCAATCAGAGAAGAGGACAAAATGAAATATCGCGGAATATTCGAAATGTGCCAGGACTCTTTGCTGAAGCTTAGCGAGCCGACATCTGTTTCTTATGTAGTGGACATGGCAGACAAATACAATCGAATTGAAAACAGCGGCAACGCATTGGCGATTCTTGAA
>NZ_CAJMXD010000423.1:0-2405 GCF_905219685.1 Barnesiella sp. CU968 | reverse complement strand
ATTTATAATGTTGATATTTATTCTTTTATAATATTACATGTAATATTATAAAAGAATAAATATCAACATTATAAATGAGAATAAATACAAAGATAGTAATGGCATCGGTGCTGACAGGCATCATGCTTGCGATGAGCAGTTGTGAAGAGACAAAGAGCTATTCCGAACTTCTGACTGAAGAGGAGCATGCGGTGAACTGGTATCTTGCCCAGCATATTGTATCGCTTGAGATCCCGCAGAATGGCGACTTCGAAGTTGGAGAGGATGCTCCATATTATAAAATGGATAAAGACGGCTATGTATATATGCAGGTCATCAACAAGGGATCTGAAACCGACAGACCGGAGAAAGGAGATCTTGTCTATTTCCGTTTTATGAGACTGAATTTGAAAAATTATCAGTCTTCCGGGTCTGAGGTCTGGGAAGGTAATTCAGAGGATCTGAACTTCACAAGTTCGAGTCTTGTATATGGAAATAATGTTCTGACTTCGACAACCCAGTATGGAGAAGGCATTCAGGTGCCTCTTGAGTATCTTGGCTATGATTCAGAGGTCAATCTCATTGTAAAGTCCCCCGAGGGATTCACGGAAGACACCAGTTCGTGTCTGCCTTATGTATATAACATAAGATATTTCAAGGCAGAGTATTGATTCGTTTAAAGTATTAAATCGCTAAATAGTATACAGAAGTGTCACTTATCAAATCAATTTCCGGAATCCGAGGCACTATCGGAGGAAAGGTGGGAGAAGGATTAAGCGCAGTGGATGTGGTTCGTTTCACGGCATCCTATGCATCGTTCATCAAGGAGTCATATAATGGAGACAGCAACACGATAGTTGTAGGTCGTGATGCGCGTATTTCCGGAAAGATGGTCGAGAATCTTGTTGTAGGCACGCTGATGTCTATGGGTTTTGATGTAATAAATATCGGCAAAGCCTCTACCCCTACGACCGAACTCGCTGTAGTAGGCGAGAAAGCTTGTGGAGGCATCATCATCACGGCAAGTCACAACCCGGTTCAATGGAATGCCTTAAAACTTCTGAATCACAATGGTGAGTTCCTTTCAGACGCGGAGGGAAAAGAAGTGATCCGCAGAGCGGAGAATGACGCGTATTCTTTTGCAGAGGTTTTTTCTCTGGGAAATACATACAATAACGAGACTTGGGCAAACCGTCATATAGAGATGGTGAAAGCTTTGGCACTTGTAGATACCGATGCTATATCCAAATGTAATTTTACGGTTGCTGTCGATGGCATAAACTCCGTAGGCGGTGAGATAATACCGATGCTTCTCCGCTCTCTTGGAGTCAATAACATCATTGAAATCAACTGCGAGTCAACCGGCAATTTCGCGCACACCCCTGAACCGATACCGCAAAATCTTACAGAGATATCCGATGTAATGCGCAAAACAGGAGCAGATGTCGGTTTTGTTGTGGATCCTGATGTTGATCGTCTTGCGATTGTCATGGAAAACGGAGAGATGTTTGTGGAAGAAAACACGTTGGTCGCAATTGCTGACTATGTGCTTTCACATACACCCGGTTCAACTGTCTCAAATCTCAGCAGCTCAAGAGGTCTGCGTGATGTGACACGTTCGCATGGATGTGAATATAGCGCGGCTGCTGTAGGTGAAGTCAATGTCGTGACAAAGATGAAAGAGGTGTGTGCCATCATCGGTGGCGAAGGTAACGGAGGAATCATATATCCGGAACTTCATTATGGTCGAGATGCGCTTGTTGGCGTGGCATTATTCCTTACACTTATGGCAAAGTCCGGAAAGAAAGTGTCTGAAATCAAAGCCGGTCTTCCACATTATGAGATTGCAAAGAATAAGATAGAACTCACTCCGGATATTGATGTAGACAAGATTCTCGAAGCTGTCAAACTGCATTTTGCCGATGAGGAGGTAAACGATATAGATGGAGTTAAAATCGATTTCGCCGACAGCTGGGTTCATCTTCGCAAGTCAAATACGGAACCGATTATTCGTATTTACAGTGAAGCTGCAACGATGGCGGAAGCGGATAAACTCGCCGACAGTATCAAGCAAATCATAATCTCCTTAAAATAACGTACCTTTGTAAGGTAAAAACATTATCCATATGCTGAAGAAATTCTTTCTTAATACGCTCTCTTCGTTTGTCGGGGCATGGATTGCTCTGGTTCTTTTCGGTGTGGTCGGAGTAATTGTGGCTGTCGGACTTGTCGCCGGCATGCACGGTACTGATGAAGTGGCAAGTGTAAAAAAACACTCGATTCTTACTCTCGAACTCTCTGGTTCGATAGTTGAATCCGAAACGCCGAGCTCGATTAACTATACAGCTCTGATGTCAGGTGGAATCGAGAAACCCCAGACATTGAATGTGATAGTCGAGGGGCTCAAAGAGGGTGCGGACAACAAG
>NZ_CAJMXD010000422.1:0-2408 GCF_905219685.1 Barnesiella sp. CU968 | reverse complement strand
ACGCAGTAAGTGAAGCAGCTCCGCAGAAAGTGACAAGGGCTTCATTGGCTGAACAATCTGAATGGACGATTATGCCGGCTTCCGGACGCTCGACCTCACGTCTGCCGAACTCATCCTCCACCCCTTTCCAGGCAGTATCTTTCAGACTCGACGGCTTAGAAGTTGATCAAACATATAAAGAAAAAGTTACGGTAACATACGCAGGAGAGACAGTGCCGTATTCAATATATGCAACTTCCGACGATGAAGATCCCGATAACAAAGGATGGTCAATCGGAACTACCCCTGATTATGATGGAGTGATCATCCGCATTAACCATCAGGTATTCACAACTCCGGGAGAACTCGTGATCGACATGCAACCCGGTGCATTCGACACAATGGACGGAGACACCTCCCCCGCTTTCCATTATACCTATTCTTTCGGTCAGGAAGTAAAAGAAGTAAAAAAGGAAATCAAGGTAATAAAGTTCAATCCGGAGGCTAACGGAACCGTAAAATATCTTGAAAAAGTAAGCATCCTGTTTGACGTGGAGCTTATTGGTGCCGACCAGATATTCTGCGATGAAAGCAAAGCCGAGTCAATAACCTTGACAAAAGATGGCTCTACCGATGCAATAAAAGCTACAGGTGTGGCATATGACGAATCCGCATACGTAGAAGGAACCTTGCCATACTCAGTGACATTCCCCCAAGCTACTGAAGCAGGAGAATACACCATGACTGTTCCTGCGGGCTTCTTCTGGATAGCTCCTGACAATACATCAAAACCTGCCGATGCTATAGAAAGCGGGGTAATTACTGCTAAATTTACAGTCGACCCCTCTGTAAAAACTCCGATGCAGAACTATAATGTCGTAACCCCTGAACAAGCGCCGAAGGAAATCAAATCCTTTGATCATGTAAGCATCGACTTCTATGACGTAAAGGGTATATATATGGCAGACGATGCTAAAATAACCCTCAAAAAAGATGGCAAAGAATCCGGATATACCGGTGAATTGACATATGATTGGGAATACGGCAACATGCACACAGCCAAAGTTTCTTTCTACAAAAACGGGGAAGATGCAACTATAACCGAGGCTGGAACATACGACCTTACAATCGGAGCCGGTGCCATAAGGGGAGACGAGGAATATAACGATGAAATCACACTCACTTTCAAAGTTAACCCTTCATTAGTCAAGGAATATACATGGACTGCGACTCCCGAGAACAATGGCAAAGCAGACCTTCCTAACCCAGAACAGAACTATACGCAGATCACAATCAGACTCAACGATGCTCAAACAGTTTCTTATGACGAATGGGAAGATCCCAACCATGATCCCAAAGACGGCACAGAGATAAAGTCTATCATTGTTACGTATGACAATGAAAACATTAAAGCCGTACAGAATGCAAACGGAACTGACGAAGCAAACATCGGATGGTCACTTGCTGACAATTGGGAGGAGCCGGAGGCAATCATACGCATCAACAACAAGATTTTTGAAAAGCCCGGCAAACTGACCATCGAGATAGATCGCGGCATGTTTACTGTGGACGGAAGCAATCCTTTCCCTGCAATCGAATACACTTGCTCATTCGGTGAGATAGCAGAAACTAAAGAATATGAGACACAAGTGTCTCCCGACATGAGCATTGACAAAGAATATCTCATCTCTGATTTCGAAGAGTTTAAGATCGAGTTCCTGAATGCAAAAACCGCAGAACCGAAAACAGTGAAAGATTATGATGACAATGACAAGCCCATAATGAGGGAGGACGTGAATCCACATCTTGCCGTAGCATCTGTTGTATATTATGGAGATTACACCATTACAAAAGTTGAAGACGCCCCCCACCCGACATTCATCATCAAATTTACTGATCTTTCCAAGATGGATGCAAGCATGGGAGGCTACATCAACTTGTCGATCGATGAGGGTTCGTTTGTTCTTGACGGCAATCAGAAGTCTCCCGTAATCTCCCAGACATGGAGACTTAAGAGAACAAAAGAGATTGATAAATCATGGCAGCCCAGTCCGACCGGAGATATAGTCAACAACGGATACGGCATATTCGCCAACTTCAAATTCAACGGCGATGAAACCCTTTCGGTAACAGGATATGACAAAATAGTCGTGAAATTCAATGATACTCCACTTGAAAGAATTAAGGAAGCTGATGCCGACAAAGATGGTGTTGAAGGATACTGGACAGAGAAGAATTCAGACAATGCCCTAATCTTCAATATGGTGACAAAACAATTCATGAACAAGGATCTCACCGGCAAAATCACAATAGAGATTCCTGAAAACGTAATATACATATCCGGTGAGCCTCTCGGGGCAATAAGCCACACATGGAATATTGTCAAGCCGAGGGATTACACATTCAAGTTCACTCCCGGACTCACCACA
>NZ_CAJMXD010000421.1:0-2410 GCF_905219685.1 Barnesiella sp. CU968 | reverse complement strand
ATACAGAGTTTAACAATTTCGCATTAACAGATTTTAAGAGACGCCAGTGATGTTAATTATGAAAAGAATNGTAATCATGGGTGCTTCTTCCGGAATCGGACTCAGGGTTGCCGAGGCGTTTGCGTCAAGAGGTGTGAAAGTAGGCATGGCTGCGCGTCATACGGAATCGATGCGCGAACTTAAGAAACAATATCCGGATATGATAGAATATGAATCTATCGATGTCACACATATCAACGCTCCGGAACTCCTTGGAAAACTGATCGAGAAACTCGGAGGAATGGACATTTACTTCCATGTGGCGGGAATAGGATATGAGAATCTTGAGCTTGACCCTCAGCGCGAAGTGAATATAATAGCAACGAATCTTGGAGGATTCGCAAGAATGTTAAGCACAGCATACCGTTATTTCCGGGACAACGGCATATCGGGTCGTATCGCGGCAGTGACAAGCGTTGCCGGGACAAACGGCATCGGCAGACTGTCTGCTTATTCTTCATCAAAGAAAGGGGCGCAGGCATACATGGTGGCTCTTGAGCAGCTTGCAAATGAAGAGGGCGCCAAGGTGTCATTCACAGATATCAGACCCGGATGGATACGCACTCCGTTGCTTAGACCGGGACTGAAATATCCGATGGAGATGGATCTCGATTATGCAGTGCCGCAGATCATAAAGGCTATCGTGCAACATCCGAGAGTGGCGGTTGTAGACTGGCGATGGAATATAGTAGTCGGTCTTTGGCGACTCGTACCGAACATGGCGTGGACAAAAGTAAGGATGAAAATCTCGACTCCAGACATCCCGTTGCCACGACCGTCTTCGCATCCCTTTGTCTCTACGGATTCAGAGCGAGAGGAATCGCGGCATAAAGACAATATTGTCTGACATGCTGCAGGCGTTCAGCAGAGTTCAAAGTGGAGTTCAAATCCGGCGTTTTTTGTTTTTAACATCATTTCTTCGTATATTTGCGGTCGGGCAAAGATTGCCCGGCATATAATAGATGGAAGAAATAAGAAAATACAATATCGCGGTTGCGGGGACCGGCTATGTCGGTCTCAGCATCGCCACGCTTCTCGCTCAGCACAACCGGGTAACAGCTGTGGATGTGATTGAGGAGAAGGTGGATAAGATAAACAAGCGCATCGCGCCTATTCAGGATGATTATATCGACAGATTCTTTGCCGAAAAAGACCTTGATCTCAGAGCCACACTTGACGGAGCTGCCGCATATCGCAATGCCGAGTTTGTGGTCATCGCTGCGCCGACCAATTATGATCCTCACACCAATTGCTTTGACACACATCACATAGAGGATGTTATCGACCTTGTGTCAAGTGTGAATCCTGACGCTGTGATGGTGATCAAATCAACAATTCCTGTAGGATATTGCAGGTCGCTGTATGCAAGATATGCGGCAAAAGGTGTTAAGAGACTGAATCTGCTGTTCTTCCCGGAATTTCTAAGGGAGTCAAAGGCACTATATGATAATCTTTATCCGTCGCGGATTGTGGCTGGTGTTCCTAAACTGATTGGAGACAGTCGTTTCGCGGAAGAAAACGCCGCAATCGAGGCAATTGCGGATTTACCATATCTGGAGAAGAGCGCTAAAGTTTTTGCCTCTCTTTTGCAGCAGGGAGCCTTGAAGCCGGATATAGATGTGCTGTATATGGGACTTAAAGAGGCTGAAGCCGTCAAACTGTTTGCCAATACCTATCTTGCTTTGCGGGTAAGCTACTTCAACGAGCTTGATACGTATGCAGAGGTAAAGGGTCTTGATTCCCAGTCGATAATCAAAGGTGTCGGACTTGATCCGCGTATCGGCACGCACTATAATAATCCATCGTTCGGATATGGCGGTTATTGTCTGCCCAAAGATACGAAGCAGCTGCTTGCCAATTACGCAGAAGTGCCTCAGAACATGATGACAGCCATAGTGGAGAGTAACCGTACAAGGAAGGATTTTATCGCAGACCAGGTGTTGCGCATGGCGGGATATTATGATTATACCACTTCCAACATATATGGCACTGCTTCGGAAGTGCCGTGTGTGATAGGAGTGTATCGTCTGACGATGAAATCAAATTCAGATAATTTCCGCCAGTCATCTATCCAGGGTGTGATGAAGCGTATAAAGGCAAAAGGGGCTACGGTCGTGATATATGAACCCTCGCTTGAAGACGGTTCGACATTCTTCGGAAGTCTTGTGGTGAATGATCTCGCCAGATTCAAAGAAATGTCAAGATCTATTCTTGCCAACAGGTATGATCCGTGTTTGGATGACGTGGCTGAAAAAGTCTATACGCGCGATATCTTCCGAAGAGACTGAATGCAAATATGTTTCAATGAAATAGAAAAGAGGATGTGTCATAATAGCCCGTCTGGGTCGTTGGCTGAATGATTCGGCTTCGG
>NZ_CAJMXD010000420.1:0-2413 GCF_905219685.1 Barnesiella sp. CU968 | reverse complement strand
GCCTGGAAATTGACCCCATTCACTGCAAGCAGTTTGATTGAGTCGCCCTGGAAATCAATATCATTCTCAATTCTGAAGAAATTACCGCTATATTCCCATTGGGAGGACTCCATAAAGTCGGCAAGTTTGTTCCAGTCTGCCGGAGTCTCAATCAGATAGGGAGATTCCTTCGTGCCTTCTCCCTTGAGAATAACAGGCACTGCGTTCAGATCGAAAGACTTGGCATAATTTCCACATGTCGCCGTTCTCCTGTCTGAGACAAGCGTCATGCCTTCCGGCTTGATGACTGTCAACAGGTCACCTTCTATCTTGAAACTTTCGTTTTTCTCAAGTTTGAACTCAATGCCTTCTGCCTTTGAAAGGGGAACTTCGGCAAGCACGTTTGTCCTCATCTGCTTCNGAGCAAACGCCANATNAATCGAACGCATCGCTCTGGATGCTTGCTCGTTTGCAAACGCCTTGAGCACAGGATATGCATTGGGTGTGAAATCAAATTCTTCTGCGGGTAGACCTGCAAGTGCATTTCCTGCAACAAGCTCGCTTGAAGAAAGTCCTGTGGCTCCCTCGACNCCATTGTTGTTTGCGCCCCCGTTAACATTGACAGATGCGTCATAATAGTTTCCTGTGAGAGTTATGGAACCGGATGCAGAACCAAGAACANCTCCGCGTGACAGAGTTGATTCAAGCACGTTGACAACTCCGTTGTTTATACACTGCGCGATATCTCCTTCTCCATTATAATTGCTTGCAGCTCCTGCGATACCACCGACTTTGTCAAAGCCTTGAACACCGCCGTTATTCACGCTGCACTCTATCTTGCCGTAATTTGTACCAACAACACCGCCTACGCAGTTGGTCTTGGTTTTCTCCGTCACTTTGTCGAACGACTTGTTGAATACATCGCCATCATTCTGACACTTGGAAACACACGCCGTAGCGGCATTATAGCCGACTATTCCGCCGCCNTTCGCCGTGCCGAAGTTTACAGCTCCTCCATTGTAACATTTGTTTACCTTTCCGCCGGTATGGTTGTAACCAACGATACCGCCGACATATGAAGTCATGGCATTGACTGCGGCATAATTGCGGCAGTTTTCAACAAGACCCTGGTTGACACCGGCAACAGAGCCGCCGTAAGCGTAATGCATCAGATTGCAATCTTCGGCGATATTGAGATTGCGCACAACCCCCTTCTCTCCAATATAAGCGAAGAACCCTGTATAATATCTTGATGCAGTATTCGATACAGCGTTCTTGTCATCACGCACGACCGCATCAATCTTCAATCCATGCACTGTATGATCAAGTCCGTCGAAGATTCCGCAGAACTGGTTTATAGTGGCATTCGCACCTGTAGCGCCATAACCAACACCTCTGAAATCTTCCGCAGAGGAGAAGTCTATGTCATTAGCCATAACGAAGTAGTCGCCATCGTGACTCTGCTTATAGACGCTGACAGCCTCATGAAGTTTCCTGAAGTCATCAACCGTCTTCATCATATATGGGTCTCCAGCGGTGCCTTCACCTTCGAATACCTTCGGCACAACCGCCAGACGATACAGCTTGATACCCCAGTTGTCGGCAGTAGATGCGGTAATTACAGAGTTTGAATATTGATCTTTTACAATCACCTTATTGCCCTGGACACGCAGTGCCTTAGTTTCCGTAGCCGTCTCACCGGCTTCCTCATCAAAATTCAATGCCCATGTTACATTGGAAGACTGGGTAAGCCCCACTTCCTCCCTGACCTTCGCGCTGTTATCAACTTCTCGCATCAATAACGGAAGAGAGGAAATCTCCTGAGTCTGCGTGCCAGTTCCCGTTGCAAGTACGGGATACTTGCCGGATTCCGATTTCCATACCTTGGAATCAAATCCGGAAGGCAAAGCACTTATAAATTCTCGAGTAGATTTGCCATAATCAGGATGATCGAATCCCATAACCTGATTGTCGAAATAACAGTTTTCTATGCATCTCTCCAATGGTCCGGGACCGACATATGAAGAACTTAAATGGAAATTTCCAACAATTCCCTTATTGGGAGATGCAGAAGTGGATATTATCTGACCGGAGTTATAGCAATTCCTGATATTGCTGATATTGATCATCTCTATCGGTTTACCGGATGTAAACGAATAACTGACACCGAGATAACCTATAATACCACCAACATTCTCGCTCTGATCCGACTTCATGATCGTGCCTGAATTGTAGCAGTCAGTCAGCTCCGAACTATTGGTATATCCTACGAGTCCTCCGGTATTTGTATCATCGTCTCCGCCATTTGGACTGCCAAAAGAAGCCCTCTTTGCAGAAATCGCCGCCGTATTAAACGATTCTGAGATCCTGGTTGAAAAAGAATAACCGACAAGTCCGCCAAGACATGCATATCCTATTTCATCGGATATAACAC
>NZ_CAJMXD010000419.1:0-2424 GCF_905219685.1 Barnesiella sp. CU968 | reverse complement strand
TCGTGAATCTTGTGGCTTCCTTGAGGCCTTTTATGGTTGTTTTCACCGAGTCTCATCGGTCACATAGCCCGCGATGCTCCCTCTTCGACTCGTAAAAACTCCTCATAAAATCCTCTCAATGAACCTCACAATTAAATTTAAACAGTTTCTAAGCAATGCGTAATTTTTTAGATCAGGATTTCTTATTTGCCGGTCACTGATTATGGGTATCAGCAGGGGAGAGGTGCTATATTTAATTACTTATATTTAAGTATTGATGTGTTGTAGAATAATATCTAATTTTGCATCAGAAAAATGGAGTTCTTAAATCTGAAAGAATTACGGCTCCATTGCCATAGTTTGAAAGTTAGATCGAAAGTTTTTGAGAAATTATAACCACGTAAGTCAATTAAAATATTCCCGCATGGCGCTGAGAAGCGAAATGCGGGAATCATTATATTTAAGGAATGCGATCTAAAAATTTGACATCGTAAAGCTGATTTGACAAGCATTATTTTGTAAAAATCTTCAACTTTTAAACAAATGTTGAGTTCCGGTTCTGAAAAAAACTTAACTTTGCATCATAATAGTATATTGAATAATTCTTAATCACACTTGATCATGAAATGTAGAGCGCTATCATTCTTAATGTGCATTGTGACAATATCTGCAATGGCACAGAACAAGGCTGATATAATTGTCAGTTATGATTTCAAGACACCGTGTGCTTCGGGTGGTGTGCGTATAAATAAAATGACTCTACTTGCCAACAGTTCAGAATCCAAGTATTTCAATGATATAAGCCTGTGGACGGACTCACTGAAATCGACTCCAGGAGGAAGGGCAAAATATGATGAAATTATCCGCGCCAACTGCCTGGTAAAAGATCCGGAAGGATACGAGTATTGGGATTTAACCAAAGGTCCGGTGAAGAACATCTACACATACGTTTTCAATAACGTCGCAGACGAAACACTAACACATTACGATGAATGGGGCGATGAACTGATGTATTACACTGAGCCTCTCGCTGAAATTCAATGGAGATTGGTGCCAGACTCTGTATCGCCCGTCATAGGCTATGAATGTCAGATGGCAGAGGCTGATTATCATGGCAGACATTGGAAGGTTTGGTTCACAACAGACCTCCCTCTTCCTTTCGGTCCGTGGAAATTTCGCGGTCTTCCGGGTTTGGTTTTGAAAGCTGAGACCGAAGGTGGCTTTTCATTTACTGCGACAGGGTTACAGGGAACCGACAGGATTATATCGCAGATATATTCCTCGAATGAGTATAAGAAAACAGATCGCAGGAAGGCTCTTGCCGACCATGAATATTTTGAGAACAATCAGGAGGCGATACTCAAAGCACAGAATGGGGGACAGGCAAAAATAACATACACAGACAGTGCCGGTAACGAAATAGCTCCACCGGTTTATGAAGCCCAGAAACACAGTCTTGAACCAGACTACAAAATGAAATGAAAAAGATTATCACATCAATCATTGTGTTCTTTGTTGCGATAGCTACAATGGCACAGACAGCTGACATAGAGGTCAGCTACAATTACAAGTATAAGCACAAATTCCGAACTTGATTTTCTTGGAACGGACTATTGTTAAACAACTTAATCATCCTGATAATAAAGTCCTCTGCATGTGATGTCGGAGACTTGGCATACCGCTGTATCAGAAACGCGATTTTTTAGAGTTGCCTGTACGTTTGGGGTTTGCAGGAAACCATCCTTTGCGCACGCGCTCTTTCTGCTCAAAAACTTCCCATATGCTCCAAAATGATGAGAACGCGATTACTGCAAATACAGCGGACAGGAAAACGCCTTCAGTCATTAATGCCGCTATAGATGCCACAACACCCAACAGGGCAAATATATAGTTGACTTTTAGTCCTAAATAATACTCACCCTTAATTACAAGAGGATGGAATATGCCGATTATGAGAAATGTACAGGCTCCGATTGCAAGTCCTTGCCAGTTCAATATTGAAAGATCCATAATTAGAAATTTGTTAAACAATTTAATGGAATAGAAATATTATGATTGCTGTTCCGAATTTCTTACAAAGTTAATATTCTTATACTTTACTACAAAATATCTGTGAGGGTTTGGATTTAAATTTAAATTTAAATTTAAATTTCAATTTCAATTTCAATTTCAAACATTCTCTACAGACAGGGTTTATACGAGAGTTGCAGAGGGTTCTGCGGAGTGGTTCTGCAGCTGGGAATACTCAATATTAGGTATTGACGAATATTTGTATTTTTAGTAATTTTGTGAGTATTTGTCAAACGTCATTCCGACATACAAGACAGATGTTTCGAGCCGATCGGTTTTCAACGACTCTTTTAATTAGTTAATAGGGTGTTCAGTTCTATGTTCCAAAATTAACTCACATTATTGAGTGTCCTGGAACGCAGAACCACCCGATTC
>NZ_CAJMXD010000418.1:0-2426 GCF_905219685.1 Barnesiella sp. CU968 | reverse complement strand
GGAGCCAGCACAAATAGCAAATTGCCATCCAACTCTTGACCTCGAATTTGATTAACACTTTTTAAGAGACACTAGTGATAATATCTATATCACTCGTGACACCATAAAAAAGAAGATAGAGTCGTTGCTAAAGGATCATTGGCGTAAGACTTTCATCAAATGGCTCACTACCGGTCGTATCAAACTCAAAGGGCATTATACCTTTATTGACAAAATTACGCTCCAAGACGAATTGGTTGGCATTGATAAAGGACTCTATGTTGCCGAAGAAAGTGTCAATGGATTTGAGTATGACGCAATCGCAGCGATTGCCGAACATCCGAATGTCTTTTTTTGGCACCGTAACCGAGACAAAAAAGAGTTTGTCCTAAATGGGTTTATCAACCACTATCCGGACTTTATTGTAAGAATGAAGTCCGGAAGGACTCTTCTTATCGAAACAAAAGGTGATCATCTTGCAAATGCAGAGAGTGTTGACAAGATAAAGTTAGGAAATAAATGGGCAGACCTTGCTGGAGACAAATTCCGGTACTTTATGGTATTTGAATCCAAAGAGGTAGAAGGTGCTATTACATTAAAAACTCTTCTTCAATATCTCAATGACTTGTAATAGTCTATGAAACTATATCATTATACAACAATTGATACGCTTGCTCATATAATGAACAATCGTTCAACAGCTTTGACTTCGATGACTTGGGCAAGTATTTCTCGGCGTTGAGCAACGAGGCGAATCTTCGTGGACTGGAGTTCGCATGGCTGATATTCGGCTATGACGAGAAAAAGCATGAGATTGTCGGTACATCGTATAAAAACGGAGAGAGTGCGCTCAATAATCTCAAGCATGATTTCGCACAGCATACAACCGATGGTCAGACATTCCGCGAGATCGTTCCGATTGAGGTTGA
This sequence comes from Barnesiella sp. CU968, assembly GCF_905219685.1. NCBI lineage: Bacteria > Pseudomonadati > Bacteroidota > Bacteroidia > Bacteroidales > Barnesiellaceae > Barnesiella > Barnesiella sp. CU968. The sequence continues at coordinate 1,518 of NZ_CAJMXD010000418.1, read as the reverse complement.
CGGCAAGCTCACACGCGCCGCAATCATTCTGCTTGGCAAGATGTTCTCTGATAGCAAACTGCGCCCGGCTGTCGCTGAGGTGACATGGACTCTCCGCGACGAAAAACAAGATGTGGTCGATTATGAGCATTTCTCCGTGCCATTTATACTGACTGTAGATGAAATTCTTGCCAAGATTCATAACCTGACTTTGCGAGAAATGCCCGGAGGAACATTGTTCCCTGATACAATGAAGCAGTATGATGATTATACCATTCGCGAGGCATTACATAACTGCATAGCACACCAGGATTACACTCTGCGTCAAAGAATTAACTTCGTCGAGAATCCGGGCTTCTTGTATTATGCCAACGGTGGTTCATTCATCCCCGGCACATTGGAAAACGCCTTGGCGACGAACGGTCCGCAGAGATTCTTCCGCAATGCCTGTCTGTGCATGGCTATGGTTCATTTCAATATGATTGACACGGTAAGCCGAGGAATCAAGAAGATGTTTACCGAACAGATGGAACGCCGTTTCCCAATGCCTGATTATGAGATTGACAACGAGAAAAAGGAGGTTGCCGTGCGCATCTATGGCAATGCCATCAATGAACGGTACACCAAATTACTCAAAGACAACGACAACCTGACACTCCACGACTGCATTTCCCTCGATGCCATCCAGAAAGGACACCGTATCGATGAAGAAATAGCAACAGATCTACTGAAGCGTGGGTTAATCGAAGGCGAAGCCCCAAACTACACAATCTCCCTCGGAGTGGCTAAAGCCTCCAAGCAGCTTCCCGGCTACACAAGGGTCAGGGGCCTGGAACGCGACAAAATAAAGCACATGATTCTGCAATATATTCAAAATGCCGGCACAGATGGAGCCAAACGCGATGCAATACTCGAATATCTCCAAGGCACCCTACCCAGCCGAAACACCAAAGAGCAGAATCAACGCGTTTTAGGCAACATACTCTCTGAGATGGCAACAGATGGGAACATTACGACTAGAAACCGTCTTTGGTTCATTATACACGACTAGTAGTCGTGTTACAGTCGTAGCTCTATGACTCATTATGCGTAGAATAGTCCTAATCCGACCGATTTTCGGTTTAATGCCCCTTGTCCATTAGCCGTATTATCGCTAATTTTGCATACGAAAGCACAACAAGCTCGGTGTGGCTTAGAAATGGAGGCTGTGACAGCCTTCGGACAGTAAAAAAAGAAGATAAGTTCAGCCAATTCAATGACTTACCAAAATTAGGGTTGAACCATTTAAACTGCAACTCCTTAGTATACCGTATACTTACGATATAAATACTCCCGACGAGCTTATTGCAATGATTCAGGAGTCTATTAAAAAAGCAAGAGGCTAACCTTAACAGCCGCCTCCGTAACTCCTTCAACTGCGTGGTTGATGAGCTGATTTTATTGTGCAAAGTTATTAATTTTATAGGGTGTTCAGTTTGATGTTCCGAAAAACGTCATTCAAAACACCTGAAATTTTAATAAAAACACGTGCTTAANAAT
>NZ_CAJMXD010000417.1:0-2429 GCF_905219685.1 Barnesiella sp. CU968 | reverse complement strand
CGATATAGTAGGGAAGCGCGGAATGGAGGAATTGGAGGCGTATGGATGTGAGACAGGCAGGGATTCATTCCCGGTAATGGATTTTTTTCTTGCCTGTATGAAAAAAATAAAGATCCGCAGGAAGTGTTCTGCGGATCTCAGACTTCTTGATATAGGCAAGCCGGAGACTCTTGTCCTTGCCTCACAGTTTACCGCCGATGATTTATAAACGAGCGGTTTTTAGTGCTGTTGAACTGGAATACGCATCCCAGAATCAGGAATACTAAAGCGATTCCGCCTATCCACCACGTGGTTGCGACAGCTGTAGTGAAACAGGATATAATCAGCAGTATAAATCCTACAATGTAACTGATGATGGAAAGAATTTTCATAAATAGCAGGGTATAAAAGTGTTAATAATCTTTTTTATTATAACACCATATACCCTGAAAAGATTCTTACGAAATATTTTTTAACACCGTTGTTAATAAACTGTAGTGCACACGCTGTCGCGCTCTTAAAGTTCGGCGGCTTTCAGTTTCTCTGCATTTTCAGCAACAATGAGTGAGTCGATGCATCCCTGAATATCGCCGTCCATGAATGCGCCGAGGTTATATACCGTGTAATTTATACGGTGGTCTGTGATTCTGCCTTGCGGATAGTTATAAGTGCGTATTTTTGCGGAACGGTCACCCGTGCTTACCATGGTCTTGCGACGGGAGGCTATGTCATCGAGATATTTCTGGTGTTCTTTGTCGTAAATGAACGTGCGCAGGCGCGCGAGAGCTCTTTCTTTGTTTTTAGGCTGATCTCGTGTTTCAGTACATTCGATGAGTATTTCCTCAACCACCCCTGTATTCGGGTTCTTCCAGTTATAACGCAGACGAACACCGGATTCGACTTTATTTACATTCTGTCCTCCGGCACCACCGGAACGGAAAGTATCCCATTTGATTTCACCTTCATGAATCTCTACGTCAAACTCCTGCGCTTCAGGAAGCACCGCCACTGTTGCTGCGGAAGTGTGTACGCGTCCTTGTGTCTCAGTGGCAGGTACCCTCTGCACACGATGCACACCGCTTTCATATTTCATGGTTCCGTAAACATCAGACCCGGTCAGGTTGAACACAATCTCTTTGTATCCGCCGGCAGCACCTTCGGATACTGAGGATACGGTAAGCTGCCAGCCTTTTGTCTCGGCATATTTCTGGTACATGCGGAAAAGGTCGCCGGCGAAAAGAGCCGCCTCGTCACCACCGGTTCCCCCCCGTATCTCCACAACGGCGTTTTTCGCATCATCAGGATCTGCCGGTATCAGAAGAAGTTTTATTTTTTCCTCCAGTTCCGGGATAGCGGCGGATGCACTGTCAAGTTCTTCTCTTGCAAGTGCTTTCATTTCATCGTCGTCTTCCATGGACAGGATCTCCTTGGATTCCGCGATTGCGTCAAGTTTCGATTTATATTCATTTTTTGCCTTGATTATTACCTCAAGGTCATGATATTCCTTAGAAAGACGCACATATCTTTTCTGGTCTGCAATCACAGACGGGTCAGTGATCAGTGTCGAGACTTCTTCGAAACGAGCGTCAAGACCGTCAAGGCGGTCAAGGAGTGTTATTTCTGCCATGATAATTGCTTTTACAATGCAAAATTACAAAATAAAATGGAAAAAACTTTGTGGATTGTGTAAATAGCGTTAACTTTGCAGCTGGAAATGAGAAATCATCTCCGGAATTAATTAACCAATCAATAAACCGGCAAGTTTATGGCAACAAAAATCAGATTACAGCGTCACGGCCGCAAAGGCTACGCTTTTTATCCAATTGTAGTAGCCGATAGCAGGGCACCACGAGATGGTAGATTTATTGAAAGGATAGGTTCTTATAATCCGAACACTAATCCTGCTACAATAAGTTTAGACTTCGACCGTGCTTTGTATTGGGTAGAGGTAGGTGCACAGCCCACCGATACAGTTCGTTCAATCCTCTCCAAAGAGGGAGTAATGCTTATGAAGCATCTCCGTGGCGGTGTCAAGAAAGGCGCCTTCACAGCAGAGGAGGCACAGCGTCGTTTCGATGCGTGGAAAGCAGAGCGTACTAAAGTTGAGGATGCAGCAAAGGCAAAGGATGCAGCTAAAGTCGCTGAAGAGGCTAAAGCTAAGTTCGAGGCTGAAGTTGAGAAAAATCGTCTGAAAGGTGAGGCAGTAGCCAAGAAGAAAGCTGAGAAGCTTGCAGCAGAAGAGGCTGCAGCTAAGGAGGCTCTTGAGGCTGAAACTGCAGAAGCTCCCGCAGAGGCTGCTGAGTAAGAGACACCATCCAAATCAAAATAAAATCCGCGAGTCATTGACTCGCGGATTTTATTTTGTGATGTTTTTTACTTAGAGCTTGTTTAAAAATAAACGTGAAATTTGGGGCGGCTCACTTCCGGATAAAATCCATTTAAGGCAAAGG
>NZ_CAJMXD010000416.1:0-2450 GCF_905219685.1 Barnesiella sp. CU968 | reverse complement strand
TCGTCAATACGCTATCGCGGATGGTTGTACACACAATCTCGTTGGTTAGACGGTCAACGCTGACATAGGAGGGCTTGACTTCCCCGGTGGCTTTGTCAACAAGGTCAACGACCTTGCCCAGATTGCCGGTTGTTTTCAGAGCCTCTTTATCTTCCTTTGTGAACTTGTACCCCTCAAACTCTTGGTCGAGTTTGGGCTCGCGGTGTATGAAATGGGGCACCACCTTCACATTGCCGTCGGCATCGGTTCTGAAAGAGAGTCGTGCGTCAATCGGGAATTTCTCCCCTCCGAAATTGGGCGTGACGGTCACAATCTGCGACTTGCGGTTGTAGAGCATCTCGCGGAGGTCGCCCGACTTTTCAAGCTGGTCGCGGTCTATGCCCCATTTCTTCTTGAGCATCGTCCAGTCGATTTTGCTTTCGTCGATGGCGTGATACTTTGGCTGTTCAGTCTGTGCAGCCTGTTCCTCCACCGGCTTTTGCGCCTGAGTGTCGGTTGCATTGTTCTCCTGAGCCTGTTCCTTGATGTTGGTCTGCGTCTGCTGAGGGACATCGACCTTGAAATCTTTGAGAATCTCAGCATTTGTTTCGGGGTCTTTTATAAAGTCACACATAGCCATGCCAACACAATCGTAACGGTCGGCAGGAACTTTGAAGAATCCGAACATTGTTGGGTTCTTGCATTGTCTGACAAAATTTGACAAGAACGCTTCCAGCGGATTTTGTCCTTTCTTAAATTTTACGAGATCCTCCAGTGTGACGAACATTGGATCGGTGATTTTGGGTGTGCCGTCCTCATTGAGTCCGGTCACTGCGCCTACCTGCCCGGTTTCGTTGTTCCGGACAATCAGCACTTCTTCAGTCTGGTCTTTTGCCATAATTAAAAGAATTTTGGGTTAGAAACTTGCGCCGTTGCCGACGCGATTATTAATTGTGTGTATGGATTATCTGTGCGTTGCGGGTTGCGAACAATTCTATTATATCCGCCTTGCGGTAGCGGATAGTGCAGTTTGTACCCTCACCGGTCTGTGTATAGGGCAACTTGCCCGACATACGGTAATTGTAGAGGGTTTTGCGTGATACATGGTATCTGGCGCGTACCTGCTTGTCAGTCCATGTATCTTCGTCCGGGTCAAGTATGCCGAAGCCCTGAAAAGCCTCCATCACGGTTTTGGCAACTGACTCGATACGGCTGTCAACACCGGTTCTTATCGCCTGTACCTCTGCTCTCAGTTCGGAAAGCATCTGGCATACCATCGTAAATTCTGCTGACTTCATGAGAGATATTTTTGAGGTTCAACCATAGAGTTTGTTTCAGTGGACTTTTTCAAGTCCGTTCCGGGCATCTGACGGGATAGTTTCGTGCCGGAGATTATCAGCGTTTTTGTTTCCATTTTATTTTTGGGGTTTAGTGTTACGCTGCGAAGTTCGGCAGAAATCAAAATCCGCGTCGGGTACGTTCCTGGAACGTTCCTACTTTTTTTAACTTTCATTAAGAGGTTTAGCCTTTTTTCTTGCTTTAGGCAGGGGTATAGGCGTCACTCCATCGGCTTTTATGTCTATTAGCCGATGTGCTTTAATGAAAGCCTGTTTTAAGTGGGAATTAAATCCTGAACGGGGTATATATTTGCCTCGGATTTGGTTCGATTCGCGTTGCAACCCGAACCAGACAGTCGTCAATTTTGGTTCGGTTCCGCGTGCTACCCGAACCAGATTGAGCGGCTGGAGTAATGTTTATCCGTCGTGGATTTGACATAGAAACAACCGTAATATGGCTGTTTGTTTATGACAATTTTTCAAGTTGGGTAATGTTGGGTAATCGGTGTGTAACCGTGGGAAATCGCTCATTTTCAGTAATCTTTTTTCGCAGTCGGAATGTTACACGGACAAAGCGACTGCCCCGATATATCCCAAACAGGCACAGCTATCCCCGGCTCATAAAAATATGATGATGGCAACCCATAGTCCGGAATATGGATTGCCATTGCTGTATTCAGGGCAAAGTATCAAACCACTAATCCAAGGTTATATTTATGGAATACATCACCATTGAACGCAGCGTCTTTGACGCTATGGTCGCCACTCTTGCCGAGTGCCGTTCAATTCTTGGCAAAGCAATCAGACGCTTGTCAGGGAATGAGCGGCAGGAGTGGATAGACAATATTTCGGCTCAGTCAATACTTCGCCGTTCACAGCGCGGCATGACACTACTCCGAATGGAAGGCAAGATCGGATACTCAATAATTGAGGGCAAGGTTTATTATCCGGCAGGCGAGATTGGACGGCTACTCTATAATTGCAAGGTTGATTATGAGTGATAATACATCCAAATTAAGCAAGGAAGAACAGCATGAAGTATTCAAGATACTTTCTGAAGTACAACCGTCCGCGATAGCAGGTAAGCCATAAAAAGAAAGCCGTCCAGATTTTGGGCGGCTATTTTTGTGAGGG
>NZ_CAJMXD010000415.1:0-2460 GCF_905219685.1 Barnesiella sp. CU968 | reverse complement strand
CATCCTCATACCAGCACATGAAGTCCATCCTTATGTAATCCACACCCAAGTCGTGGTAATGCTTGAAAAAGCCATCGATATATTCACGTGCTCCCGGATGATCGGTGACAAGCCATGTGAAATCTGTCCTGTCTGTAACGTCAGGATAAAGCACTTTATCTTGAGGGTTGCGTGTCAGCGAGCGTAAAGAATAATTTGTTCCGGGCACCTTGCTGTCAAGATTCCCCTTGATCCACAATGGGTTGTCATAGATACCGACCTTCAGTCCCTTTTCCTTGGCACGACGCACAAGCTCTTTAAGGGGCATCGAACCATAATGCGACATATAAATGCCTCCGTCTCTTGCCTTCTGAGGAAGAAATCCGTCAGTGCAGATCATGTTGTAGCCATATGGTTTGAACTTAGTAGCCATCATGTCGATCACGGCATCCCATTGATCAGAACTCAAATCCATCTGATCATACGGGATTCCGGCAAGCTCCATCTCTCGTGCATATTCATAGATTGTCCAATAAAGCGGAGCCTTATATTTATGAATATCACCTGGAACAGGCAATTCAGGCAGTTCCGGAGCAGGATCAGGGGTGGGTTCCACCGGTCCCTCCACGTTATTGTCCTTGCACGAAACCGTAATCGCCACAGAGGCGCAAAACAATGCTGTTATTATCTTTTTCGTGTTAATAAATCTTTTCATAAGTAAGTATTGAAAATTCTGATTCGGTTAATCATTTTACAAGTTTGAGAGTGTGACCGCCTGAATGCACGATATATATACCTGAAGACGGGCAATTCACAGAAAGCCTGCCGGTATCCGTCCGCACAATGCATCGTCCGGAAAGGTCATAAACCTCCACTTCTTCATCTGCACTCTCCACAATAAGGTTTTCTCCCCGGAAATAAGCCTTCAGTGCAAAATCAACACCGGTCTGCCATATTGCCGACGTATGTCTGTCTAAAAAAGACACGGTCTTGTCAGACTTATTGACAATCACTTTGCAATGACCGCAATCCAAAGGTGCGAATCCCCAGAAATGATCACTGCCACCTCCGGTTTCTTCGCAGTATTTATAGGTCTCCCCTAATTTCACAGTCTTTACATTTCCGTTATAATCCACCGTTTCCGGAATCATGAATGTTGTTTCCGCCGGCTCTCCGGGACTTGCTGCAAACTTGAAATGCTTCCTGTCGGCAGTAGGTTTCACCGCGCCCTCCCATACGAAAATGTCGGAAGAACCCTCCTGAGGATAAATAACCGGAGCGTATGCGCTTTCCCAAAAGCCGGATGCGGCACCAAGCAAAGTCACCATCGGAGGCAGATCTCCAATGCGTATTGCCGAAACTGACGCCATATTGCCCGAAGCGGACACCTTGATTCTCACCTCGTATGTGCCGCTTTCATTTACCCACCAATGCTTCGCCAGCTCATGTGGATCTCCATTGAAAACTTCCACTTTGTTTCCATCCGTGAGCCATGTGCCATTGTGTTCAGGCATATAATTTACAGAATGCCAATCCCGTTCGCTTACAAACCTTATCTTTCCTCGAAACAAAGGGCCTCTGTAAACGAACGTGCCGTCATCTTCACGAAGCGTTTCACTTGCCTGATCTATATTCCAATAAGCAGGAGTGGCTTTGCCGATAAGGAAAATCTCAGATGGATGAGGAGCATCCTTCTGCATAAGCCTTACCACCTTGCAGCCATGAGCGGGAATCTGAGTCTTATAAGTGTCGGCCACCGACTCCTCATAGACATGTGCCCAAAGGTCTCGGACACGATATGATCCTACAAGACCTATTTCCTCCAGATTCATACTCATTGTCCTTGAAACCGATTCCCTGTTGAACATGGCAATAACCACGTCCCCATTAGTCATTGTCCCCCACCAGCGACAACTTTTCTCGCTGTTGACTACATCGGACAAAGGTTTACCCACAAAGCCATCCTTATTCAGTGCAAGCAATTCATCATTGGTATAGAATTGGGACAAGTCCCCGATTGTTTCCGGTGTATCCGCAATCGCCACCGGACCACCGGCAATCAATTGCAGCGACACCTGCGAACGACGTTCGTCATCATTATCACATTTGTTGAGACGCAAGAAGTCACCATCAAGGATAACCTTCCCCTTTCCTCCGATATGGCTCCAATGTGTGAAGCCGTCAAACTGATTGTCGGCATAAGGCCAGCGGTCATAAATCTTACCCCTGTTGAAAGAGGAGAAATGATGCCAACCTCCTATATTCGTATCCTGAACGATGCGGGTCATATTGCAATACTTACTTTCCAATTCCGCATCGTTATAAAGCTCCGGCATCACAATGGATGTGAATATACCATATTTCGCCGCAGACTCGCGTATATAGGAAAGTCCGAGTTCATAACGTTCTCTGCCGTAACCGCACGTAACCGGATAATCGCGTCCCGGGTCGCCATCCTCATACCAGCACATGAAGTCCATC
>NZ_CAJMXD010000414.1:0-2471 GCF_905219685.1 Barnesiella sp. CU968 | reverse complement strand
GTAAGAGAATTTGTTTTCAAACAGAGTGAAGGCGTCGTTCCATTCAAGGCTGAGTTCATAACCTTTCGTGCGGAGGTCGGCGGCATTCATCTTCGGGGAGTCCGCGCCGTATATGGCGGGCAGGGCGACACCGTCTGTGATCATGTCCTTGGTATCGCGGATGTAGAGGTCGACAGTGGCATTGAGACGGTTGTTGAAGAATCCGAAATCGAAGCCGAGGTCCCACTGGTTAGCCTTCTCCCATGTGAAATCCTGGGCGATAGGAATGCCTACGGAAGAGTATTTTGCCACGTTGGCATTGTCGAAGGTATATATGTTGTCTCCGGAGAAAGTGCTGATTGAGACCTTGCGCAGGAATGTGTAGAGGTCGGAAGTGTTCTGGTTTCCGAGGCTTCCGTATGAGAGGCGCACTTTTCCGTTGCTCAGCCAGGGGTTGAGACTTTCGAGGAATTTCTCTTCGCTGTAACGCCAGCCGACAGATCCTGAGGGGAACCAGCCCCAGCGGTGTCCTTTTGCAAATCTGGAGGTTCCATCGTAACGTCCGGAGAGTTCCACGAGGTATTTGCCCAGATAATCGTAGTTGATTCTGCCGAAGATACCCTGAAGGAAATAATCGGTCTGACCGCCTGTCACCTTGGCGCCGTCAAGACTCGGTGCCAGCCCGAGATCGTTGAGATCGGGAGTCCCGAGATTCTGGACATATGTGGAGTATGTCTTGTAGTTGCGGTTTTCGTAATTGTAGCCTGCCACTACAGTCAGATTGTGCGCGTCTTTGAAAGAATCCTTGTATGTCACAAGTGCGTTTGCCGAATAATAGTTGTAGGTTGCCATCGATTCCTTGAAGTCATCCTGACCGGCGCCGGAACTGTATGTCTTCATTTCCGCATCGGGATAGACGCGGTATTGAATGGCGTTTGAACGCGAGTTGCTTCTGTTCTGGTAGAATCTGTATGTGAAATCGGCAGAGAACGTAAGCTGTTTGATAGGCTTGATATTGATGCGTGATGTCGTGGTGAAGTTGTTTTTGCGGGTCTCGCCGGGGTGCATCCCCTGCATTATCATTATGGCGCGTCCGTTTGCCGGTTTGTATGAGGTATAGGGGTTTTCATATATGTATGAGCCGTCGGGATTCGTCAGCGGGAAGAGTGGGAATGCGTTCTCGCCTGAATAAGCGAGTGTGTTCTCTATCGAGCCATCGCCCTGATAATTGTAGCTTGAGCCGAAATAGGCGAGGTTCTCCTCGAAATCGATATATTTGTTGACGTTGAAGTTCAGCCGGCTGCGGAGTGTGTACTGGTTGTATTTGTCGTTGTTGTATTTCGCAATGCCGTCATTGTGCTTGTAGCCTCCCGACACGAAATATCTCACTGCCTTCGAGCCGCCCGAGAGCGACACATTGTGCTGCGTCAGGAAGCGGCGGCTTTTCCAGAGCTCGTTCCACCAGTCGGTATTGGCGTAATATTTCCATTGCTTTCTGCCGTTCACTTCCTCAACCACGGTCCATGGACGGTCGGGATGCTCAGTCTTGTCGTTGACGCGGGCGAGGAGCTCCATGTAGTCCTTGTCGGTATAGTTCGGCATGAGATATGATTTCGTCTGTCCGTAGTGGAAGTCTTCAAGCATGCGAAGATGCCAGTAACCGCTTGTCTCGAAGTCGGTGCTCTGAGTCGTCTCTTCCCAGCCGAATCTGCCGTTGTATCTCACGGTTGCCTTGCCGTCCTGCTCGCTGCCTCCCTTGGTGGTGACAAGAATGACACCGAATGCGGCGCGTGCACCGTATACTGCAGCCGCCGAGGCATCCTTGATCACGGATATGGAGGCTACGTCATTGGGGTCGACCTGGTCAATCTCACCGATGGCTCCGTCGATAAGCACCAAAGGAGAGGCGTTGTTGATAGATGTGCGTCCTCGAATGTTCAGAGTGGCGGAAGAACCGGGTTTTCCCGAACTTGTGGTCACGTTGAGACCGGCTACGGCTCCCTGAAGCATTGAGGAAACGTTGCTTACCGGACGTCCTTCAAGGCTCTTGCCCTCTATCGCGGCTACGGCACCGGTAAGATTTACTTTTTTCTGCGTACCGTAACCGATAACCACGGTCTCCTCGAGGGTTTGGGAGTCTTCTTTCATCTTGACATTGACAACTGTCTGGTTGGCGGCAACCTTGACAGTCTGTTGCTGGTAGCCGATAAGGGCTATTTTCAGGGATGCCGGACCTTCGGGCACCTGAAGGGAGAAATTGCCATCGATGTCTGCCATGCATCCGGTGCGGGAATTTACCAGCATTACGCTGGCTCCGACGAGGGGCTCTCCGGTTTCGTCGGTGATAGTACCCGTCACTTGTCTTGTTGCAGCCCAGGCGGGTATGCCCGTCAGAAATGCAACAAGAAGTAGAATTAGTCTGCTGACTTGTTTCATAAGTTAGGTATTAGTTGTGAATAATAGTTGATTTAGATTGTAGGATTGTATTGTGG
>NZ_CAJMXD010000413.1:0-2474 GCF_905219685.1 Barnesiella sp. CU968 | reverse complement strand
TTTTATGGTTGTTTTCACCGAGTCTCATAAAATCCTCTCAATGAACCTCACAATTAAATTTAAACAGTTTCTTAACTTATTTCCATCCCGGATTCTGGGTCAGATTCGGGTTCAGGCTTAGTTCGTTGGTTGGAATCGGATAAAGATAATCGCGGTTTTCGTCAAAAGGCTTGCGGTCCTGTGTATGGTGGTTGCAGGAATATCCCTTTGAATCCTGGGAGAGAATTATGTCTTTGCCGATTTCATATGTCTGTACACCAGCGCCGACAGCAGGTTTGCTGCCTCCGTTGGCGTAGAACACCACGTCTTCCCTGCCGTCGCCGGTGAAGTCAATTCCTCCGGCTCCGTTCACATATATGCCGTAGATAGGCTGGTTTATGCATTTTCCCTCTTTCCAGCGCATCAGGTCATAATAGCGGCGGTGCTCCATGAAAAGCTCTATGCCGCGCTCACGGCGGATCTCAAGTATGTCGCCGTCCTTGCAGTTGGAATAGCCGAAGTCCTGGCTGATCAGGAATGGATCCACGCTGTTGCCTGTCTTCATGTCCGGCATGCCGGCACGTTTGCGGATGAGGTTCACACTCTTGTCGAGGTCTCCCTGGGAGAGTTCTCCCAGTTCAGCCTTCGCTTCCGCGAAGTTGAGAAGAACTTCGGCGTATCTGTATACCGGCATATCGTTGTACGAACGCCCGGAACGGTCAACTTCATTGTTCTGGTAGACTTTCTGCGTCACAAACTTTATAGGCTGATAACCGGTGGATGATACGAGCAGATTCGCGCTTTCCACACTCTTTTCCCCCACGCGGATGTAGCCTGTGCCTCTTATTGACTGTGACAGGCGCGGGTCGCGGTCTTTCATCTCATCGGCAAACTGCATTGTCTCCCAGCCAACCTTGTCTGTGAAGCGGGAACCGTCCTTCATAAGATAAGAAGACACGAGTTTTCTTGTCACGGCAGGTTTGCCCTGATTGTCAAGCACACAGTATGCGCTTGCGTTGTGGAAGATTGAAAGTCCCACATTGTAGGCTACGGCAAGAATCACTTCTGTCTTGCTGTCGGACGCCTGGTCGAATACGAACAGATCGCGGTAATCCTGAGCCGGTTTGCCGGTGTTGTAAAGAGCGTACTTGCCGTAGGCGCCGCTCATCAGTTTCTCGCTTGCGTCCACGCACTGGCGCAGATACCATTCATAATCATGACCGTCAAGACTGAGTCCATGATATTTGCGGAAAGTACCCTCGAAAAGGCATACCTGCGATTTGAGAGCCAGAGCGGCGCCCTGAGTCACGCGGTATACGCTCTTTTCCGTAGAACTTGACGGCAGATTCTCTATGGCGTAATCGAGATCCTCGATGATTTTGCCCATCACCAGCTCACGTGAGTCACGTGCGCCATAAAGCTTGTCGTCGGTAGAGAAAAGCTGGCGGTCAACCCATGGCACATCGCCGAAGCGTTTCACTTTTTCGAAGTAGAAATGTGCGCGGAAGAACCGTCCGACGGCAGTATACTTCTTAACTGCATCGGCATCCGTGCAATTCTTGGGAGCGTATTCGAGAAGAGTGTTGATTTTGCGGAGCACTGTCCATGTCCACCCTCCGCCCGAAGCGGGAACCGTTCTCGAAGAACCGCAGAGAAGCTCGCTGCTCAGGGTCTGTTTCACGATATGGTCATCCTGATAGGAATAAGGTTTCTTGTCGAGCAGACTGTTGTAGAAAGTATTGGAGAAAAGCTCCAGGTCGGTTGACGTGCGGAAGTATTCGTCAATGCCAACCTTGTCTCTCGGAGTCACATCAAGGGTGTCATCGCATGATGTCAGACCCAACAGACCGATAAATGCCAATAATATATATTTTTTCATTGTTAGCTGGATATTTGATTAGAACTGGAGGTCGATGCCGAAAGTGAAAGTCTTTGGCCAGGGGTAGGCGAGCATGTCCCAATGGGCATTGTCGCTGTTCTGCTCGAATGCAGCTTCCGGATCGATATATTTGCAGTTGTCTTTGAGAGGAGACCAGTAGGCGAGGTTTTCCGCCGTGAAATAAAGTCTCAGTTTTTCGATTCCCGCAACTCTGGTCCATTTCTTGGGGAACGTATATCCGACGGTGAGGTTCTTGAGACGCAGGTAACGGATATTCTGGAGATAACGGTCGTTCTTATACTGCATGTATCCGCTGCTTGCAGCCTTTGATTTCGCACGCGGGAAATAAGCGTCGGGATTGTCTTCGGTCCAGTACATGTCGCGGAAATCACCGCGCAGATAAGAGCAGCGCTCGTAAGTGGAGAAGAATCCCCAGAACGGCATGTTGCTTGACTCCGGATACCAGTAGTGGTTGCCTGTTCCCTGGAAGAAGATGTTTGCGTCGAAACCGTAGTAATTGAAGCCGGCGCGGAATCCGTATTGCAGGCGGGGCAGAGAGTTGCCGAGTTTCAAGCGGTCTCCGGGGTTGTCAACGCAGTTGGTGGGAATCTTGTTT
>NZ_CAJMXD010000412.1:0-2491 GCF_905219685.1 Barnesiella sp. CU968 | reverse complement strand
GTCCATACTGTCTCGCCCTTGTTCACGGGTTTTATCGCTGCGATCTGTGTTCCTGTGTTTCCTGCCGGATGGGGTCCTTTGAATTCAAAAACCTCGGCGGCGTTGGATTTTATTTCCGAACCCGCAGGTACAGAGAGATAAACTTTTCCCTCAGTCAGTGTCGCGAGAGCCTTGAGTCCGCTTTCAAGATATTTGTCATCTATATTGAGTCTAAGGTCCGGGGCAAGAGGGGCGGAGTCGAAAGCTGTAACGAATATATCGCGAGGTGCCGTGTTGCAGTCAGGCACAATGTCGTATGGGCGCTGACGCATCAGTGCGAAAAGTCCCGACTTGCGCAATCCTGAAAGGAGGGTGCCGTCTGATTCGATTTCAGCCTGCGTCTGCTCACCTTCGCGAATCACTGACACAAATTCAATTTTTCTCCGTTCGCCACGGTGAATGTCAGACACGATGCCGCTTACCGGAGAGGTCAGGGTGATGTCTCCGCATTCCTTGGCGCAAAGCAGGGGTGAGCCGCATTTTACCGTATCACCGGGTTTTACGGCAACTTTCCATGTGTATCCGGGATAATCGTCGGGAGCGATGGCAAAGACCTCGGTGCGTGAGTCTTCAGTTGTCTCATCCTTTGCATTTCCCTGCAAAGGAATATCAAGACCTTTTTTGATAGTAATCAGATTTGCCATAGTTGTCATTAATCTTGTGAATGAGGAGGAGGGGAGCCTTGCGGTTATACCTGCTGCAAAAATACAAAAAATGCAAAAGATATCAAAAAAAAGCTTCCATTCATTTCAGAATGGAAGCTTTTTTATCCAATTGACCGATTGTAATCGGAAATACTTTTATTTAAGGCTGTCAACGTATTTACGCACAGCTTCGTTGTCGGGATCAAGAGCAAGGAATTTGTTATAGTATTCCTTAGCCTTTGCTACATCGTCTTTTTTGATGTAGTAGTTGCCGAGATACATGTAGAGAGTCTTGGCATCGCGTGCATATCGTGATGGATCCGGACTCTTCTCAAGAAGAGCAACCGCCTCCTCATATTTGGGTTGCGCGGCGAAAGCTGCCTCGTCCTCGTTGGCTGCGGTCTGTTTTGCCACATCGCCCTGAAGCATCTTGGGTTTATAGTTGTCAGGGAGGATAGAAGCCATTTTGTCGGCGTTGGCAAGAACTTCATCGAAGAATTCTTTCGCTTTTGCCGGGTTGTCCTTATTCTCTACGGCAGCATAGAAAGAGAATGTAGCCTGTTGGTTGTAATCGTTATAACCAGGTTCTTCGATTTTCTTTACGTAGTCGCGGAATGCTTCAGCGGCTTTGGTGATATTGTTCTGGTCAACATATTTCATTGCCAGATCCTTGCTGAATGCCGCGTTGTCGGGCATTTCCTTGATACCTTCTTCAAGAACGGCAACAGCCTCGTCTGCGCGTTTGGCTTTGGAAAGTTCGTCTGCGATCAGGGTAAAGTCGATTGCCGCGAACTTGTTGGCGGCAGGATTTGCCTTGTGCGCAGTGTAGAGTGCCTCTGCCATGGGGAGAAGCTGGCCTTTCATTGATTCGAGCTGAGCGGCGTTCATGAACTGGTAACGCTGTGCAGTGAAGTTTGCCGGATCCTGCTGCATAAGCTGTGTGGCATATTCGTAGCCTTTCTGATAGTCGCCTCCATAGAAAAGAAGGAAAGCGTATCTGTTTTCATCCTGTTTGAAGTGGCTTGGGTTCTGAACGTATTTGCCATATTCGTTAGCCGCATTCTTATAGTCTTTCGCATTATAATATGCGTTTGCAAGCTCACGCTGTCCCAATGCTGAGTTCGGGTTCACTTCAAGAAGCTTCTTGAGCATGTCGATCGCATAGGGGGGATTCACCATTGTGAAGAGGTTGGCGTATTTCACATATGCATATGATGCCTCAGGGTCATAGCTTGTTGCCATTTCGTATTTAGCACCTGCATCACCCCAGTCTTTCTTTTCAGAGGCAAGGTCACCTTCGAAGATATAGTAGTCGGGGTTCTTCATATCCTGTTTGTATGCTTTTTCGACGCGTTTTGTAATCTGCTTCTGGTATGCTACCGGATCAGCCATGTCGTATGCACGTGCTATGGCAATCTGCAGAGACGGGTCTTTCTTTCCTTTGGATTCGCCTTGTTTGAAGAATTGCTCTGCCTCTTTCTGGTTTCCGTTGAGAAGAGCAAGTGTTCCGGCTCCGATGTAATTGTAGCCATATTCAGGATTTGCCTGCATACCCTGTTCGAAATATTTCTGAGCCTCGGAATTTTTCTTCTCGTGAAGCGCTATCATACCAAGGTAGTAGTCGCTCACTGCCTTGTCAGTGCCTGAATTGTTGAGACTGCGGAGCAAGAGCTCTTTCGCATTGTCGAACTGGTCAGCCTTGTAGTATTCGGCTCCTTCGACATGGGTCTGCGCGTTTGCCGAAATCGCGAAGCCGGCAAGGCAGAGGGTCATAATTCCTTTAAATTTCATATTCTATATGATTGTTT
>NZ_CAJMXD010000411.1:0-2496 GCF_905219685.1 Barnesiella sp. CU968 | reverse complement strand
TGGCAAAAAAAATCAGCATAATGCGTCCGAAATGTCTTCTCATAATCAATCCTGTTTCTGGAACTGCCTCCAAGAAAGGAGTGGCGGCAAAATGCGTGCGCCGTCTCGGGCGCGAGGGGATTGATGTGGAGGTGCTTTATACAGAAGGTCCCGGAGATGCATCTCGGTTTGCTGCAGAGGCGGCACGCAAGGAGTATCTCGGTGTGATTGCGGCAGGAGGCGACGGGACGGTGAATGAGGTCGCTTCCTCTCTCAGAGGCACGGCAACCGCACTCGGCATCATACCTCTCGGTTCCGGCAACGGACTGGCGCGTCATCTCGGGTTGTCTACTGATGTCAGCGAGGCTCTTGATGTCATAGTGCGAAGATACATACTCGCCTGCGACTCCTGCGAAGTCAACGGCCGCCCCTTCTTCTGCACGTTCGGTCTCGGTTTTGATGCTGCCGTGAGCGAGAAGTTCGCCCGTTCGCGCCAGCGGGGATTGATAAATTATATGCGAAGTGCCTTGGGTGAGTATCTGAAATTTCAGCCCGAGGAATATGAGATTGACGCCGACGGACATCTGTTCAGGTTGAAGGCGTTCATAGTGGCGGCATGCAACGCATCGCAATACGGAAACAATGTGTTTATCGCCCCGATGGCTTCCATTCGCGACGGGTTGCTTGACATAACCCTGATTCATGCCGGAACGCCCCTGACTCGTGCCCGCGCCGGTGTCGAGCTCGTTACCGGAATGATAAAGAACAATATGATTATTCAGACATTAAGGGTTAAAAAGGCAACTATCCGTCGTCTTTCACCCGGCATTGCTCATGTCGACGGCGAACCGATAAGGCTCGGCGCCGAAATCAATGTGGAGTGTAATCACGGCGACCTCCTGATATTCACCACCGGTGAGAAGAAACCCTTCAGACCTCTGATTACGCCGTTTCAATATCTGCACCGGGAGATTCGCACGTGGTTCCGTTCCGTAATCGGCAGATGACCGTGTAAGCTGCGGATGAATCGGTATTACTCGGCGCGGATGACACCGGTGGAGATGGTGCGGTTGACAGAGAGGTTGTCGCGGGAGGTTTTCTTGCCGAAGTCGAACGACCAGCTGAGTTTTATGTATGCCGAGGCGCGTTCGGCAGGGGTGAATGTGGTGCCGGAATAGCGGTATTCCGGACTGTCAAGAGTGTATTTGTATACGGGATGTTTTGAAAAAGGATTGTTGGTGCCTGCTTCTGCGCGAAGCGCTTTGTGACTCCATGACACAGACAAGCCGTATCTCCAGGGTGATTTTACTGTTTTGCGGTCGTAGCCTGACATCTTCACAGGTGTTTCCATGCGGATGTTGATCGAAAAATCTCCGATGTAATATGCTGCCTGCACGTTCCCTTTCCAGCAGCCGGTAGAGACATCCGCCACTTTGGAATAGCGATTGTAAAACCATCCTCCTGTTGCCTGAAGATTGAAACGGGAAGCAGGTATCCATGTTGCCGAAAGAGATGCGTCAAGTTGATGCCACCTGCCATCAGGAAGCCAGGATTCCAGAAGTTTGCCGGATTCGAAGGAATACGATGCCATCGGAAGTCGGTAGGCTCCGTTATAAATTGCGATTGCCTGCAGATTCACGTTTCTTATGCCGATGCCGTATGCCGCCATGAACCGCATTATCCCTGTCTGCTTCAGGTCGGGATTTCCCCGTTTGATATGCCAGATGTTCACTTGTTGCGTGGCAGTGGACATCATGGAAAGCTGGGGAAAGGAGTTGCCGTAGAGCGCAAGAAGCTGCACATATTGCTTTTGCGCGGGCTGAACGGTGAGGGCTATCTGTGCCCGGGGTGCAACGTAGCTGACAAGGTCTTTGCCATGAAGGCGATAGAACTGCGCGGACATGCCCGGTGCCACGCGCAGAGTGGCGATGCCCCATAGAGGATGCATGTATTCTGCGAAAAGAAGGGATTCCGATGACCATAGATGCTGCCATGACTCATTGTTGCCATAATAATTTGCGGAGCTGACATTATAAAATTCCGACAGTTTCAATATAAACTGATTGCCTCTGCTGAATTTCTTGACATACGTGACATCGGCTGTAAAGTTATAATAATCTTCTGAAGTGGATGATAATATATCTTCTCCCGATTCCAGATACCGGTAGGCATAATGATTGCGGGTTGACGTGGCGCTTGCGGAGGCTTCCAGGAATTGCTCCCGGGGAAGATTGAAGCTGCCGCTGAGACCAAGACTATATTTGAAGCTGCGCGATGAGGACGTTTTGTCGGATACTGCTGACGGCACATCGCTCTCCAGACCGGAATATACGAGAGATGAAGCTTCGGAGTCTTCGGGAGTGGCGGCGCGCACGAAGCTGAGGGTGGCTCTCAAGGTGCGTCTGTCGTTTTTGTTCCTGACGCGGAACTGGGCATATTGGGAGTTTTTGCGGAGATGAGAAGGGTGATCTCCTGCCGGTGTCCTCGACACAGTGACGGAGGCGGGGTGATTGGGGG
>NZ_CAJMXD010000410.1:0-2518 GCF_905219685.1 Barnesiella sp. CU968 | reverse complement strand
AGAAAATCGCGTAACCAACATGAATACAGAGTTTAACAATTTCGCATTAACAGATTTTAAGAGACGCCAGTGAGAATCACTAACTTTTAGGTATCAGAGCTTAAACCGTTCGATTCATTCAACTAAGCCAATTTTAGACTACCACCATTACCAAAATATTGATGATGAAAGGCTCTTAATGTCATCAGATGTCTTCGAGAACTTAGTTAAGCTCTTGTATAAGAATGTTGAGCTTAGAAGAGCCTGTATTCTTATTACACAAGCGGGAACACTTGATAATGTTTCTAAAGGAAGCCTTGCGTCCGTTTCACTTGAGACTATAACTTCAGCACTTAACAATGCGAGATTGGAAAAATATCAAAGCAAAAAACTTATTGAAGACAAAGCCATAATATCTCAGTTGAAATATGAATTACAGAAGGCAACAAAGAAAGTCAAGGACAAATTGGATAAAAATACTTGGACTAAACTATGGAATAAAGTAAATAAGTTCAATGAATTGCCTAATGCTGACAAACTGTCAAATCCATTTGTCAATTTAGAGATAAACCTTTCGGAAGAAGAAGAATATTGCATATCATGCAGAAACTTATATCTTCATGGCAATATTCCCAAGCCCAAGGGAAATAAATATGAACATTTGACTCAGGAAGAATTACAACTACTGATAGCCGACAGATTATGTATGCTCTCGTCAATGTTATTGCTGAAAAAAGCAGGATACAATGGATATGTCATTGATTGGGGCGCTACGGAGATTGTTTATAGACGAGAAATTGCAGCTGGTCATGGAAATAAGCATCTTACATTTCAACTTAGAGAGATGACAGAACAATATATGACAAAGGCTAACACCTAACAATTCTTATAACTGATAACCCTATGGGAATAGAAGGTAATTATGTTTTGGTTTGGTTCGGGCTTTATATATGCCCGGCTAAACCTAAACCAATATACAGGGCTGGGCAAAAGAAAATGGATGCCCGCTGATTTTTCGTCTTGCCCCCGATTTTTGTTTTCCTCAGCTATGGTTTGAGCACAGAATTTGAACACAAAAGTGTGAACACAGAGGGCTGCGATTGGTGGCTGAAACGAGTTGGCGCGGAGTTGTGTTCAGATTTGTGTTCAAAGCAAAAGAAAAAGCAGTTACGAAACAAATCGTAACTGCTTGATTTTTAAGGAGTGGTCCCACTTGGGCTTGAACCAAGGACTCCCTGATTATGAGTCAGGTGCTCTAACCAACTGAGCTATGGGACCTGCCACAATTGCTGAAGACGGATGGGTGAACATCACTGTGTTCTGCATTGCGAGTGCAAAATTAATGTATTAAATGCTATTTTCCAAATTTTTTTGGAATTTTAATTTTACATTTCTAATTTTGTGGTCGAAATTCGCATTATATCAGCGAAATTGCAATTTTTATTCTGCCATGAAAGATCTTAAAGAAAAAAATTATGTGCTCGGAATTGATATGGGTGGAACCAATACGGAGTTTGCCGTTGTCAATGCCCGTGGTGAAATAGTTGACCGCGATTCAATTCCTACAGTCGGACATAGGGATATTTATGATTATGTAGCACGTCTCAAGAGCGGTGTCGAGGCTCTTGTAAAGCGAAGTAACACGCGCGGATGTCTGCGTGGCATAGGTGTCGGTGCACCTTGCGCCAACCGCTATACCGGATGTATAGAGGCTGCGACGGATCTTCCATGGCCATCGCCTATTCCGCTTGCTGCATTGCTTGAACAGGCTTTCAGTCTGCCTGTGTCAATCACCAATGATGCCAATGCTGCCGCTGCCGGTGAGATGGCTTACGGCAGGGCGCGTGGCTTGAAAAACTTTATTATGGTCACTCTCGGTACAGGCGTGGGTAGCGGTATTGTGTGTGACGGACATCTTTTATCGGGCACTCGCGGGTTTGCCGGGGAACTGGGACATGTGGTTGTCAGGGGCAATGGCGACAGACTGTGCGGCTGCGGCAGGTATGACTGTCTTGAAACCTACTGTTCCGCCAAAGGGGTGGTTCGGACGGCAAAAGAGTTGCTTGGCAGTTGTCAAGACACTTCGGAACTTCGGGCGATTCCCGAAGACTCGCTTACGGCTAAAGCCATATGCGATGCAGCGCGCAGGGGTGATGCCATCGCAAATGAGGTCTATGATTTTACAGGACGTATGCTTGGGAAAGCGTGTGCGGATTTCGCCGCTTTTACAGATCCTGAGGCTTTTATTCTTTTTGGAGGCGTGGCAAAGGCGGGCAATCTTATAGTTGAGCCAATGCGTGAAGCCATGGAAGAAAATATGCTGCATCTGTATAAAAACCGGGTGGAGATTCTCTTTTCTTCGTTAAGCGATGCAGAGGCGGCATTGCTCGGTGCATCTGCTTTGGCCTGGGATATGTCTGAAATTTAGTGAACTTTTATTTGCAAAATTAGTGTTATATTGGTAATTTTGTATTTTCGGACAAAATTGTTTTCTCTTGTCATTAGGATATATGCATATGAATTGCGTTATGGATAAGGG
>NZ_CAJMXD010000409.1:0-2519 GCF_905219685.1 Barnesiella sp. CU968 | reverse complement strand
CAAATACAAAAAGTAAGCCCAACTTCTGCCGTTCAGGAAGTTGGACTCGCCTTTTTATGGTTTAGCGGACAGTAATATATCCATATACTCCGTGGCAATTATCATGTCATCTACGGAAATACTCTCCACTGCGGATGAATCCGTCTGCTTAACCTTCAAAACATAATTCATGGCAGGTCCGGAGATGGTGATATACCCCTCGCGGGCTTCATCTGACGGGGATGCAGTCACTTTTAGTCCATTATCAGATGCAACTTCAGATGCTGCTGAAACTGAGAAATCAAGCCATTCTGCATCTTTCGTGATCGTCACATTGGTGTCATTCAAAGGATAATATGTGTTGAACGTAAGGTTCTCCGAACCTCCTGTCAACGGTATTGTCAATTCCGAGATACCGGATTTCTCAAAAATCCAGGCAAAATCCCCATCAACCATCCATAAGAAATCACATGCACAAAGTTTCTTTGTGCTCCCCCTGCCTTCGTCATATATCTTACTGTCATGGAAATATCCCTGTTTTTCAGCACCACCTTCATTCCAAGACAACATTACACCGCAGTTATATGCCCAAGGGCATTCATCTCCACCTTCCCATACAGTGCCGGATCCTAATATCGGCTGCAATTTAGAGAAAGCTCCCTCTGTGGAAAATCCCTCCAAAACGGCTATAAAACCGCAATCTATGGTTATTGGAGACATGTCGCCATCCGTTCCGGGGCGTTTGAGATTGAACAATATTGATTTATCCGCCCCTGCTTTTATTGTATTCTCTCCAACAGCAATGACCTCATCTGTAGGTTCACCCTTCTCATCAAGTTTATAAAGGGTCATTGTCAATTTTGTCTCCTTTAATGCTGTATATTCTATCCATCCCCAGATCTTGGTTATTGCGTAGGGTGCATCCGGTTTATGGAAAATATTATAGAAACCTTTCATTTTCAAATCCTTCTTATCCGGGAAGACCGGGGTCCATTTCGTAACCGAATATGGATCGCTTGCCGTGGGCAGATACTTGAGAGATCCGAATGTAGTTGTTCTTTTGCCGTTAACATCCCTATATAGCATCTCAGAATAAGTTGTCATGCCAAAATCCAAAGCGCCTTCATTGAAAATTATGACACTTGGACCTCCAAATCTATATTTGAAAGAGGGTGAATATGTTAATTCAGCCATTTTTTTCGCAGACAACACAGGGGCACACCACCAGCCGTTATTGAAGGGATATGTCACTGTAAGATCTTTTGTGTTCGAATTTAACAATAACCCACCTTGTCCCGGACCTTCAGGAGAATCATATGTCCATACAAAAGAATAACCTTCCGCCTCAAGTGCGTCCGAGGTGTTTCTCCATGTATGGGCACTATATGCCGCACCGCGTCTTACGACATGGCTGTAATAACTTAAATTGGGGGTGTAACCCATTGTGAAAAGATTCGCCGGCTCATTATATGTAACGGCTGTGACGTCAAGATCCGACGCGCGGGTTTTATCTCGTTTCGACAATGTGCTGACAAGTCTTCCTTCATTGTGTTCGGCATGGCTGCCTGTTTCCGACATTACCTTTCCGGGCAATTCCATCAGCATGGACTGAGATAATGACACAAGAGATGTGGCAGACAACGCCACAAGTAATAGGCTAATTCTTTTCATAGTCTCTGGAATTTAATGAATAACTGTTTTTGATGTGCACACATCAAGCTTTCGCTGTAAAGTTATTACAATAAAATTCCTGAAACGTTAACCCATGTTAACAAATCATTTCTTACCCTCCTTTAATATCTCGCTTTTTATGCGGCTCAAATGCACCTCGGTTATACCAAGATATGAAGCAAGGTGCTTGGAAGAGACTTTGAGTATAATTTCCGGCCAACCCTCGATCAGCTGTCGCAACCTCTCTTTGGCATCTCCGGATATAAGCCGGTTTTTCAGTTCTGCATGATAAAGCTGGTTCTGATTCGCCTCCATTACCCAAAGGGCGAACTGGTGATACTTTTCTGTCATCATTCTGAACACGGCTGACGGAATCCTGACCACTTTCGAAGGCACACACGCTTCAAAACGATAATATGATGCGTCCTGCTCGTAAAAACAATGGAAAGATATGAGCAACGTGCCCGGCAACGCAAAACCTGCCGTACGCTCTGACGTCTTATCCATAAACGTGCCCCTTATCAGACCGGATGCAACAAAATAAACGTCGGGATCATACTCGCCGGCATCAATCAAGGCTTCGCGCCGTTTAAGTGACCGGACCGATGCATAAAAGAACAGTTCTTGCCACATTTCTCTCGGAAGGCGGATCTTTGCCTCATCCGAAATAAGGTCTATCAATTTATCGAGGTTTCTCATAGCTTGTCAATAAAAAAGTGATCAAGATCGTAGAAGCTTTTGGTCATGCACCGATGTAACGGCAGACCCAACAGTTTTTCATGAATAAACTCAACCGTGCCCGGTTTATGATAAGGATTATTTCCATTATTATAACAAAATTCTCTCACCTCAGCCGACAGAACACGCTC
>NZ_CAJMXD010000408.1:0-2524 GCF_905219685.1 Barnesiella sp. CU968 | reverse complement strand
AACCCTCACAAAAATAGCCGCCCAAAATCTGGACGGCTTTCTTTTTATGGCTTACCTGCTATCGCGGACGGTTGTACATGACGAGGGCGCAGACCTCTACGACCTGCGTTTCTACCGTCAGAGTATGAACCACAAGACCTTTGAGGTCAAGACAAAGGACATCAAAACATACGAAGGCGTCTATTGCGATATGCTGGAGGACATCTTCACCGATGTGACGGGATTATACACCCGATTTTAACCGAACATTTGCCAAGTCGTAATATAGAGAAGGTGGGCGACCTCGTGATGAAGTTACCCACCTTGATTTTTCAAAAATTTCGGCCGCCAAAGGCGGCGTTTGGCACTATCGCATCTGACAGAATGTCAGATTGATATCAAATTNAATANTGGCATGCTATTTGCTTGATAAATAAATGACAATAGTGTCACAAAACTAAAAAAGGTTGTTTTTATTATGGGAATAAAACCGGGCCCAAAAAGAATTGCCAAGTCCACAGGCAAGCCAGATCGTCGTCAGAGGGATAATAAATCCACACCGGGAAACACACCCTCTCTCAAACCTCATATCCATAAGAAGGGAGATTAACGATATTTTCCTTCTGTGGATTTTGTAAACCAGCCCTATGAGCACTATGTTTATAGGGCTAATTTTGTGAGCGACCTTTATTTTTCTTCTAAAAAAGTTGGCAAGATTACCAAAAAGGCTTAACTTTGTATTGANAATTAGTGTCACAAATGACACTCGATGTCAATATATGATTATTCAACGACCTCTCTATTTACAAAAACTAATAGACTGCC
Source organism: Barnesiella sp. CU968 (assembly GCF_905219685.1). Taxonomy (NCBI): domain Bacteria; kingdom Pseudomonadati; phylum Bacteroidota; class Bacteroidia; order Bacteroidales; family Barnesiellaceae; genus Barnesiella; species Barnesiella sp. CU968. The sequence continues at coordinate 1,720 of NZ_CAJMXD010000408.1, read as the reverse complement.
GCCATAACGGAATGATTAANATCATAACCGGCATACGGCGATGCGGCAAATCGTATCTACTTTTTCAGTTGTTTTCCTCATGGCTGAGAGAACAGGGTGTTTCTGACAACCATATAATTAAAATCGATTTGGAAAATCGACGAAATAAGGCACTGAGAGACCCCGACGCCCTTTTGGCTCATATAGACTCGCTTGTTAAAGATGATGCAATGCACTATGTGATGATAGACGAAATTCAACTTGTGAATGAGTTTGAGGACGTTCTGAACAGTTATCTTAAAGTGCCTAATGTAGATGTTTATGCGACAGGAAGCAACGCCAAGTTTCTATCCAAAGATGTTATCACCACATTCAGAGGACGTAGTTTTGAAATAAAGGTACATCCGCTAAGTTTTAAGGAATATTTTTCGGTCTATAAAGGTTCTCAAGAAAATGCTCTTGACGCATACATGATCTATGGCGGAATGCCTCAGATAATGGAATTCAATAATGATGAACTGAAAAGCGATTATCTGAAGAACCTATATACTGAAACGTATCTGCGAGATATTAAAGAAAGGTATCAGATTAAAAATGATGAGGAGTTGGAGAACCTTTTGGATTTCATATCTTCGTCAATAGGTGGCCTTACAAATCCGACAAAACTCGCAAACACGTTTACAACGGTGAAGAAGGAGAAGATAAGCCGTAACACGGTTTGCAGTTATCTTGATTATATTTGCGAGGCTTTTCTCGCAGAAAAAGCCTCTCGTTTTGATGTCAAGGGCAAGAAATATCTTGAAACACCATATAAGTATTATTTCACGGATCTTGGACTGAGAAACGCTCGGTTGAATTTCCGACAACTGGAGCCCTCGCACATGATGGAGAATATAATCTACAATGAATTGCGGATAAGAGGATTTAATGTAGATGTCGGTGTCGTGCCGATTGTAAGGCGCAATGCAGAAGGCAAACAGGAACGTGTACGGCTTGAAATAGACTTCGTATGTAACAAAGGCAGTCGAAAATATTATATTCAATCGGCATATCAAATGCTTGATGAAGATAAAATAAGACAGGAGGAAGCCTCGTTACGAAATGTCGATGACTCGTTTAAGAAAATAATAGTTGTAGGTAGCAACATTATAATCCGCCGTAATGAAGCCGGTATTACCACTATGGGTATCTACGATTTTTTGTTAAAGGAAAACTCATTAGAACTATAAAACGCATATAATACCATAACTCCATGATGGATAAGTATGAATACCAATATATGTATCTTCAGGGATTAAAGAAGAATTTGCAAGCAAGGGGTTATATTGCTTCAAAATACTTCAGAAAAGACGAAATAGACAATATAATAGTTGATAGCCTTAAATACTTTTGTAAAGAATTTGAGAAATGGGTAATAAACAACATAAAAAATTTTAATGATATTTTGAATGTAATCGGTTGTTATTCTGGTTTGAAATCTGATGTCGATTCAAAACGTATGATACTTGAGGAAGAATTGACAGATTTTTTACACACCTGTCGATATATTCTTGCTATTTCTCCATTTCTGAAACTTGACTATACAGCAGCACGATATACATCGGCTACAAATATGTTTTTCCCTGAATTGTTAACGTTGACTTATTTAATTCAACTATATAATCAATCACTAGTGTCTCTTAAAAAGTGTTAATCAAATTCGAGGTCAAGAGTTGGATGGCAATTTGNTATTTGTGCTGGC
>NZ_CAJMXD010000407.1:0-2544 GCF_905219685.1 Barnesiella sp. CU968 | reverse complement strand
CTGTAGACCTTTTCTATGACGTCCCCCTTGCTGAGTCCGGTTTCATTAAAAAATGCATCGCACACACATTTCGGAGCTATCTCCTTGAATATGTCTCCGAGCAATCTTTTGCCGAGAGCCGTTCCTCCACCCTCATCTCCGAGTATGAACCCCAGCGGCGGAATGTTCCTGATCATTTTCTTTCCATCGAAATAAGCGGAATTGGAGCCGGTGCCGAGTATGCATACTATGCCCGGCGTTCCCTCCGTCACCCGGCAGGCGGCAAGCATGTCAGACTGCACTTCAGCCACCTCCGGATTCCATACTTCACGGATTGCATTCTCGACTGCAGAGCATATCTCGGGAGTTGCCGCTCCGGAACCGTAATAATGGATTTCATTTATAAAGACAGCCGGATCCAGCTTTTTTCTCACATCCGAAAAATAAGACACAGCGTCCTTTTGTGAGATACGTGCTACGTTAAAGCCGTCAGAAATGAAAGAGGCTTTGGTGTTGCCATCAGTATCTGTAAGAAGCCATTCCACTTTTGTGGACCCTCCGTCTGCGATAAGGATATTTCGTGTGGTTTCGTGCATTTGGATTTTTAAACAGTTTCTTACAAATTTAGATAAAAAAGTGGAAATACGCAAAACATGTGTGTTATTAGAAACTTAAATGGCTGCCTTTTGCGAATAGATTCAACGTCAGGACTTCTAATGCAAGTGAGCGCATAGCGGAGCTTGCTCCAGCTATGCCGAACGCATCCGAGAATGGGCAAAGCCAATGTTTTTGTTTCATTTTTGACGTGGATTAGAGGTTGGACATCGGGAGGGAACCCCGGGGTCTTTTCTCTCGTTATTGCTCAATCTGATGAAAATGATTATCTTTGCGAATAAGAAACAAAAACCGATAGCTTGATATACAGGGGCTACCGGGATTCAACACTGCAAAGTGTAGTGCTTTTTATTCATTTCTAAAACATCAAATTCCGTTTATGGCTAAAATTATTGTTCAAAATACCGACATAACAGTTCTTGGTGTCGAGGGGCAGGATTATATATCCCTCACTGACATGGCGTCGGCAAAGGACGGAGATGGCAGAGCCGCCGATGTGATAAAGAACTGGATAAGGACACGATACACAATAGAGTTCCTTGGAACATGGGAAATCATCCATAATCCAAATTTCAAAGTGGTCGAATTTGACCACTTTAGAATGAGTGCAGGGTTACCATCGTTTGTGTTGAGTGCATCCGAGTGGGTAGAAAAGACTAATGCGATAGGAATAATTGTAAAAAAAGGCCGATATGGGGGCACGTATGCCCACAAGGATATAGCTTTTGAATTTGGTTCTGCAATTAGTGACCCATTCAAATTATATCTCATTGAGGAGTTCCAACGCCTGAAGGAAGAGGAACAGAAACAACTCGGCTGGTCTGCGAAACGCGAGCTGTCGAAGATAAACTACCGTATCCATACCGATGCCATCAAGCATAACCTAATACCTGCCGAGATTACAAAGGCTCAGGCAAGTATCATATATGCCAATGAAGCCGATGTGCTGAATGTGGCTATGTTCGGCATGACAGCGAAACAGTGGCGCGATGCCAATCCCGACCTCAAAGGCAATATACGGGATTACGCCTCTATCAATGAACTGATATGCCTCTCCAATATGGAGAATCTCAATGCAGTGTTTATTGAACATGGAATGCCACAGCAGGAACGCCTGATTAAGCTCAATCAAATCGCCATCCATCAGATGAGCGTACTTGAAAGCGGAGATAACGATAGAAAACTGCTGAAATAGCCATTCAAAATCAGTTCCATAACGCAGATTCGTCCTCAGAGGCTCCAAAAATTTGGATATTTCGTAACTTAGAGAGTGTCTGGATTTTACTTCCATTCACGTGAAGATGGATTTTCGAGGGAATTCACGAGTCGAAGAAGGAGCATAGCGGGCTGAACAATGAGCTGCTACGACTTATCGGTAATCCCGGGGAGGATAACAATCTCACCCGGTGTCATTTTTTCTCGTTATTGCTCAATCTGATGAAAATGATTATCTTTGCGAATAAAACGAAACTGATAAATCCAATGGCCAAGATCATAGTCAAGGATACTACAATAAGGACAATGTCAAAAAATGGCATTGATTATATCTGTATCACCGATATTGCAAGGCAGAAAAACTCGGTGGAGCCAAAAGATGTAGTAAAGAATTGGATGAGGGTGAAGAATACCCTTGAATATCTTGGCTTATGGGAAAGCCTGAACAATCCCGATTTTAAAGGGGTCGAATTCGACCCCATTTTGAGAGAGGCTGGCTCCAATTCCTTTACGATGAGTCCAAGTCGGTGGATAGAGCTTACAAACGCAATCGGTATTATAAACAAATTGGGACGTGAGGGTGGCACATATGCTCAACGTGATATCGCCTTTAAGTTTGCAAGTTGGGTCTCTGTTGAATTTGAACTGTATCTTGTAAAGGAGTTCCAACGCCTGAAGGAAGAGGAACAGAAACAACTCGGCTGGTCTGCGAAACGCGAGCTGTCGAAGATAAAC
>NZ_CAJMXD010000406.1:0-2544 GCF_905219685.1 Barnesiella sp. CU968 | reverse complement strand
TTCTTATTCTGCCCTTTTCCGCGTGCGACAGAAGTAAATCCGTTTCCGCAGCCACTTCCGGCATAGAGCAAAGCGATTCTATCCCTGAAGAGGTGAAAAAGTTGGTGAGCATTGTCGCCGAGGACGACAGCGCCGCATTCTCGACCATAGTCAGCTATCCCCTGTCGAGACCTTATCCTCTTAAGGATATCGAGACGTCCGAACAGATGAGGCAATACTATTCGGTTCTTGTCGATGATTCCCTCAAGAGCGTGATTGTCACATCACGTCCGGAGGACTGGGAAAAATACGGATGGCGGGGATGGGGTCTCAAAGGTGGCGCATATGTATGGCTCGACACCGAAATATACGATGTCAGTTATCTTTCGGCAAGAGAGCGCATGATGCTCGACAGTCTCACCGCTCGCGACATGGGGAGCATAGAGGAGCCTCTCAGAAAGGGATGGTCGCCGGTAATGTGTCTCAAGGGTATGGAAAACGGAACCGTATATCGCATTGATTCCAGCCATGATAGTCATGACGGTACGGAAGAACCCTGTTATCGCATGCTGGTGTATAATGTCGGATCTCAGCTCAGCGGGAAACCGTCGATGATTCTTACGGGACACAAGGAAACCGAAGGCTCTGCCGGAACAGCGACTTATTTCTTTGTTTCGGATGATGGTGTAAAAGCTGTGTATATGGCTGATATTCCCGATGGCTCGCAGCCACAGATAGAGTTCTGTTTCCCCGCTTCTGAATGTGATTCGCTCGTGCATGTCTCGCGTGCCTACTGGCTCGATCTGGAAACAGATTCCAAAACTGATCGACCGTGATACCGAAGTGTAATGAAAGGAGAACATATGAAAGTTCCGTTGATGGTTTCAATGGAACTTTTATTTATTCAGGTTCATGTATTGCCTGACCGGAATATGCGCGCTCAGTTACGTTGTCTCAAGGCTTATTGTGAGAAATTTCACGATACCCAGGAAAATAACGGGTTCAGGATTCTTTATATATGCTTTCCACGGGTTGTATGTCACTTTGTGTGTCAAGGCGGTCTTGCTTGTCATCAAGCCTGACAGTTCATTAGGTTATGTGGGTTGTTATGTTGCGAATTTTTTTTGTCATGTATACGCTGTCTACTTGCGTGTTTTACGCCCTGAAGAAGTTAGTTCCAGGGGTTTTGTCGGTCATGTGCGGAGGGAGGACAGGTTAACGTTTCAAGTGGAATTTGTTAAAAACTGCAATGACGATAAAAATTATTTGCAAATTTCTGAAAAATTATCTAACTTTGCAGAAGCAATCCGGAAAGGTTTGCGACTTTAAATAAATTTTACCTTCAAATGGAAGGGTGGGTGAGTGGCTTAAACCACCAGTTTGCTAAACTGACGTAGGAGCAATCCTACCACGAGTTCGAATCTCGTCCCTTCCGCAAAGTCAACGCCAAATGCTTATAACCAAAGCATTTGGCGTTAATTATTATAATCTTACGTTAATTATTATAATCTTAAGAGCAGAATTGTTTTGAATAAGCACAGTTGTAAATACGGTTTTCTGCTGACTCGTTTTATGATTGCGGGTCTGTTGTTTATGGTCTGCATGTGTGGAGCTTCCGCCGCGGAATGGAGACTGCATCCCTCTTTCGACAGAACGCCTGTCAGAATAATCGACACTCCTGAGAATACGTATTTTCTTGTTCATCAGCAGATATACAATAAAGCGTACGGCGGATATGATTTCCCTTCTCTTACGCTGTTCCGCTACGACAAGAATGCGGCTGACAGGGGGATCACGCCGCTGGTGCATGATGTGTCGTTGTCTTCAGCCGATATGCGTCTGGCGGCATATTCCCCGGCGGGACACTTTGTCATCGTGGCATATGGAGACGGAACGATGGATATTGTCGATGCCGACGGTCGCGTTACGGTAATCGATGATCTGGAGAAATCATCCGCCCCGGGAGCGTCTGTGATAAATTCCGTGACATTCGACCCGGAAACCGGTAACGCGTGGATTGCTACGGATGCCGGCTATGCGGTTGTGGATGCCTCTACCCACAGTCTGTCTGAGTCTGTGATTATGGACACCGGGCTTGACAGAATCTGCGGTGTCGGGAAATATGTATTTGCCCATCGCGGGGGTGAGGTGTGGCTGTGCGAAGGGGAGTGTCCCGGAGATTTCTCGCTGTTCAGTAAAGTGACGGAATCAGGCAATGTTTCTGCGATGATTCCCTTGTCGGAGACGCGGTTCGCATATATAGAGGGAACTCCGGGTAATGACAATCGTCTTGTTTGCTGCGAACTGACTGAAGGAAAGTGGAATGCCGCCGAACTTTGCAGAGATTCATTCCATGCGCTCGATGCCGGGTCTGCGGTGACAAACCGTTATGAATCCAATATATTGCCGAACAGAGACGGCTATCTTCTGTTCTCCGGCTCAAAAGTGTGGCAGCTACGGAGAGATGCCGGGCATGGGGAGATGTGTGTGGAGTCCGCCTTGACAGAGGGGATGTCCTCGCCCGTAGGTTCATGGGATTTCGAGAGTTTCTGGTCGTATTGTGAC
>NZ_CAJMXD010000405.1:0-2573 GCF_905219685.1 Barnesiella sp. CU968 | reverse complement strand
GAGTAATACTCGTATGTCATATTAAATTGTGTTTATAATTTTTAAAATTCTGCAGGAATACGGGTATGACCATTGCGTATCACGAAAAGTTTTCGTAATTTTGCGGTTGAAATAGCGGTCAACCCTTTAATCCCTACTTAGGGTTAATGATTTCACAATGCCTCATTCTCGCCCAAGAATGAGGTGTTGTTTTTATAGACTATTTCATATTCGCCTCCTTTCTTTTTATATTAGTGTTATCTTTTTTTCTGATATTACTATAGACATGCCGCTATCCTAAATATTTTCAGTCGGGATGCGTGCGACTCGGCAGACGTTCTGACGCTATCTGACGTATCCTGTTTGTTAGGGGAAACCATAAGCGTTTCAATGCCCAATTCGTCGCAAACTCTTTGAGTGACAAAATCCATAACAGCCACCTTTATTTTTCGCTTCGCGGCTATAAACAGCAAACTGCTTTCAGAAATTCCAATTTTTTGCAAACATCTATTGTCAGAGAGAAAAGAGGTAAATTGCAACATTTCTTCAGCCGATAAGGTGATGCTTTTGATTGTTGTCGGATATGTACACAGACTGTCACATACCGACAAGTCTGTTGTGAGAATCTCATACGTTGAACAAAGGGAAAGTATGATGTCCGAATGTTCCATACAATGCTTGCCAACCAATATGTTGATTTTTTCCATATCGTCAGAGGGCTTGTGATTTGGCTTCAATCTCCATAATTGAAGTATTTAACATTTGTGCGGCTTTCGATGACGAAATCAATTCTTGTGCAAGAGCACTATAAACCATCTCCTCGTACAATTCATCGTTGTAATCTTTATTAGAAGATGTTTCTATGTAGAGAGACTTCTCCACCGAGTCTTTAAATCTCGGATTTGCATTCTTTTTGATACAATACCCTCTATATCGGTTTTCGTTGAAGATGCCATGCCGTTTCAACGAATATATTATAGCGTCTATTGAGATTCCGTATGCTTTTTGGACTCTTTTCAATTCTTGAACGGCAATTTTGGACTTGCTTCCAAATTCACGTTCCACGACTTCTGCCGGAAGTAGCATTTCGGAAGCAAAAGCATCACATAATTTCTCTTGGTCATGTTTCGACAATCTTGCGTCAAAAGAGGTATTTGCCAGCAAATGGGCCAGCTCATGCATATGTGTGAAACGACGTCTTTCTGTATTTTGTATGTTTTTATTTATTACCATCAGAGGAGTATGGCTGTTTGCATATCCGCTGATTCCATCAAATCCTTCCGGTCCGTCGATCTCAAACACCTTCACACCATGTCCCATAAGAAGATTCTTGACACTCGGAATTGGCGAAATCCCTAAGCCACAAATTCGTCTGACCTCTTTTGCAAGCATTATCATCTGCATTGGTTGAGAGATTTGTGTCGGTGCGCAGACTCGCGATATCATTGATTCTATTCCAAGGATATTTTCAATATCAATAAACCGCTCAACCTCATCTTGAATTTTAAGTTTCAATATCGTCTGATCCTTTACTCCGATACTTGCTTTTTTTCTGAATGATATCTCCACCTCCGAAACATCAAAGGTGTATGGTCTGAAAAAATAATCTACCGGCACGCCTAAAGCTTTGGAGAGTTTGATTAAAATCTGACTCCCTGCCATAGCTTTGCCAGCTTCGTATTTGGATATGGTTTGCTTGGTTACCTCCTTTCCTGTTTTTGCGGAAAGACCTTCCATCGACAAGCCGGCCCTTTGCCGCGCTTGCTTTAGCCTTTTTGCGAATACTTCTTTCGTTTCCATATTTTTGTCGTCGCATTTAATGCGACAAAATTACAAAATTATTTTGATTTGTCAACCATTCAAGTAGAAAAAATTCAGACTTTTTTACTTCAACTGGAAACCTCAGGTAATTTGTATCATGAACAAGGTGCTTTCAGTTGTCCAGAATACCGTTTTCTTGGCCAAATCTCTGTTTATTCTTTACCAATCGCCTCAGATAGCCTCAGATAGCCCGGTTTTCTTTGCCAAATTCCGTTAATAATAACTAATTAGCTGTGTGTCAATTCATAGAGTGCTTTTCAACGAGGAGGGGTATTAAGCAATAAATTACACATAATATCCTAAAAAAAATCAATGGCTAAGAAAATAAATGATTTTCTTAGCCATTGATTTTTTTATCCCGTTTTACCCCATAGTTTTCTTGGCTAAATTACGTTTTCTTGGCCAAGAATATTTGTTTTCTTGGCTAAAATTCCGACACTCCACGGTAGGTTTGTGAGTATCAATGGAGGGCTTCGATTGCAAATTTTCGTGGAAATACAATGAAAGGGACAACAATTAAGAATTTTTCAAATCATACTGCAAGTATATGGCAGTGATTTCGATTAACTTTGCAGAATGAAACAGGAAAAGACGCGCATACTTACCCGGGACGGCGTGGAAGTCGAGGCTTTCGCTCCAGCTATTTTGTCTGTAAGCCGTGCTACGGATATACCGGCGTTCTATGCGGAATGGTTTTTCAATCGCCTGGAGGAGGGATATTGTAAATGGCGCAATCCTTTCAACCGGGTGGTGAATTATGTGCCGTTTGAAAG
>NZ_CAJMXD010000404.1:0-2586 GCF_905219685.1 Barnesiella sp. CU968 | reverse complement strand
CTCAGAAGAGAATTGGATGAACTCAAGAAAAATGTAATTGAAGATGCTGATTCATCAGTTGTAGACAAACTTCCCAAGGCTCTGGCTCCGTTGCGGCATAAAAGCCGCAGGGTAAATGAAAACGCAAGAATTGCTGGAAATGACACTATCAAGGGTAAGACGGCAGTGAAAGATTTGCAGCCTGGAGATTATGTGAAGATGATCGATGGCTCGATGACAGGAAAGGTGTTGTCTGTAAATGGGAAGAAGGCTGAAGTCGCGTTCGGATCGCTGCGTACAATCGTTGATACCGTCAAACTTAGGCTAACTTCAAAACCTAAGGAGTCAGCACTGAGTTCTTCGATGACTATTTCATCGGCGACATCAGAAGAGAGTCGGAAACGGCAGTTGAATTTCAAGAACGAGATAGATGTCAGGGGTATGCGGGCGGACGAAGCATTACAGGCGGTCACGTATTTTATAGATGATGCCATTCAGTTCAGTGCTGCAAAAGTAAGGATACTGCACGGAACTGGTCATGGCATATTGAAAACATTGATCAGAGAACAGTTGAGAGCAAATGGAGCAGTCCGTCATTTTGAGGATGAGGATGTGCGTTTCGGAGGTGCCGGAATTACTGTTGTGGATTTGGAATAATGGATTGCAAATTGTAATTTTGCGTTTCGAAATTTCATAAGAATGAAACGTTTTAAATATACCCCTTTGTGGTTGCTTCTTTCGGTTGCCTTGTCTGTAATTGTTACAATATCTTTTATGGAAGATATAAGGATAGGGGAGTGGACTGTGAAAAAGGCGCCGATAAAAGAATTTATTCTTCAAGATAATAAATTCGATTTACTTGCAGACTCTGATATAAACGCATCGGATTCGGCGGAGATTGTGGGTGGTGTGTCGTCAGAAGAAGTCGTCAGGACTGATTCGCTTCCGCAAAATCTTTTTATATTCGGAGATTCAATGACGTTTAATCTTGCATTGAGACTTGCGCAGTATGCACGTCAGAACGGTCATGTGATCCATTCTGTAAATTGGGATTCGAGCAATACAAAAATATGGGCTGAGCATGACACGCTCAGATATTATATCAACAAATACCGTCCGACACAGATTTTCATATCATTGGGAAGTAATGAAATGTACTTCAGGAATCCGGAGACACGTGCGCCGTATGTAAAAAAGATCCTTGAGGTCATTGATACTATTCCTTATGTTTGGATCGGACCTCCTAATTGGAAAGAGGATACCGGTATTAACGATATGCTGCAGCGCATTTGCAAAAAAGGAGCTTTTTTCCGGTCTGAGGGGATGGAATTTAAGCGTAAGAAAGATAATATCCACCCGACACGGGAAAGTTCATCGTTATGGGTAGACAGTATAATGCGGTGGATTCCGAAATCCTCGCATCCTTTCATAGTGGAGATGCCGTCAGATTCCATTGGAAAGGTTAATCCTAATATAGTTTTCCTGAAAGCACTCAATAAATAAGTTCTAAGTCTGTCATGTTTGATAATCTGATCAATAACATTGAACATATATACGTCAACATAGCAGGGATGTTCAGATATGATTCCGCGGCTCCGATGTTGTTTTCCAGTGGTCTGTTCTGGATTCTATTTCTGATATTCATCCCGTTTTATGCAATGCTTAAGAAAAGCAGGATGCGTATGATTGTGTTCGTAGTTCTGTTTTCTCTTTATTTCTATTATAAGTCAAGCGGATTCTTTTTCCTGATGCTGATCGGCACATCTTTGGTCGATTGGCTAATATCCAAAGCTATATTCAGAGTGGGTTCCCGTTCTGGGAAGAAGTGCCTCATGTGGTTTTCGATAATACTTTCATTATCGATTCTGGGTTACTTCAAGTATGCGAATTTCTTTTTATGGAATTGGAACCAGATGGTACAGGGCAATTTTCAGCCGCTTGATATTATATTGCCGGTTGGTATTTCGTTTTATACTTTCCAGTCAATATCTTATGTGGTAGATGTCTACAAAGGGAAGATTGCTCCAACACGCACATGGCTTGAATATTTGTTTTTCCTGTCGTTTTTCCCGGCTCTTGTAGCAGGACCTATTGTTAGAGCTGATTATTTTCTTCCGCAAATTGAAAAAAATGCAGAGGCAACGAAAAGCGACATATACGGAGGTTTCTGGCTTATAATAGTAGGTATTGTAAAGAAGGCTCTTATTGCCGACTATATTTCGCAATTCAATGATCTGATTTTTAATGATCCTTCATTGTATACCGGAGTTCAGGCGTTGATGGGAGTAATGGGGTACACAATGCAGATATACTGTGACTTTTCAGGTTATTCGGATATGGCTATCGGTCTTGCGTTGATTATGGGTTTCAGATTGGGTATCAATTTTGATTCGCCATACCAAAGCAGAAATCTGACAGAGTTTTGGCGCAGATGGCACATTTCGCTCTCATCATGGTTGCGCGATTATGTTTATATACCTCTTGGCGGCAACCGCAAAGGAACATTGCGCACTTATATCAACAATTTCCTCACCATGCTCATAGGTGGCTTATGGCATGGTGCGGCGTGGAAATTTGTATTCTGGGGAGCGATGCATGGTTTAGGTC
>NZ_CAJMXD010000403.1:0-2587 GCF_905219685.1 Barnesiella sp. CU968 | reverse complement strand
AGGAAGCTATCAACAAGCAGGTGTCTGATCTTGAGGCCGAGGTTGGCAAAAGCCGCGAGAAGGAGGAAGCTGTCATCAAGGAATACGCTGCAGGTGTGGCAAATGTGAAACAGATAATAGACCTTGCCCTTCTTCAGAGCGGACTTCTGAAAGGTGAGGCATTATCCGCGTTCATCCGCCGCTCCGCCGCTCTGCTTTGAATGCCGTTTCCAAAAGATTACTCCGGTTTCAATCCATATATACAAGAAAACGCGTCAGAAATTTCTGACGCGTTTTCTTGTATATATGGATTGGATCGTTTATTCAGCCGGAGCATCGTNCCATGTGCAGGAAACGAATTCGAATTTACCTTTCTCCACGCATTTCCACACAATCGTGTACTCCACATTCGCGCCGCCGGTTGTCCAGGCGGTGAAGGTGACTGTCACTGTAGGCTCAAGACCTTCGATCGGAGCCATGTTGGGATAGAGAAGAGAAAGTGCGCCAGGACCTGTCTCATGCTCGAAACGGCTCTTCATCATCTTCACGATTTCCTCCGGCTGCACGCCCGGATAGTAACTCAGAAGCGTAGCATACGAACTGTTGAAATTCACATTGCCCTGATATGCCGAACAACCTGAATAATATTCTCCGGTGCCGTAGCTGTCTACCCATGACGAGGCATTCTCTATATTGGCGCTCACCCAGTCGACTGCAGCCTGATAGAACCACATGCTCGTCGCCTGGTTCTTGCCGCGCGGGAGAACCAGCGAGATAGAGGGATCCATCTTCCAGCCGCTTGACTTGAACACGAACTGGTTTGTCTCCGTAATCACACCTTCCTCGGAAATGGAGTCAACCCACTGGGTTCCGTCATAGGTATATTCCACGCTTCTTAAGCTTGTCCCGTCACTCCCTTTCAGAGAATAAAGCACATACTTGCTTGTTTCTGCTGCGGCATAAGGATATGTTCTTGAAAGGAACATAGGTATCATTGTTCTCGCTTCATCGGCTGTAAGAGCGTTTCCGGATACTCCCATCTGCTTGTAATCCGAAGGCTGAAGCACAGTGACATCTGTTGCCGGTGCCCATTTCGAGCCGTCATAAAGATACAGGGAGGATACAGCTGTGTTTGCGATTGTGGCTACACGACGCTTGACATTCGCCGGGGATTTTGCAGATGATTCAACACCGGTGAGCAGAATGTTGAAGAACTTAGGCACGCCGCCGGATTTGGAGATACTTACAAAATAACCGTTTACAGTGCAGGTCTCGCCATCCTTGAGCATGGCTTTCTGCGCATCGGTCAGCATGTAGAAACTGCCCTGCGATGTGGATGCGCCGTCAACCATAAGATTGTAATAGTTGCCCGATACGGATACCTTTCCCGTAATGCTGCAGTATACAGCGGTGAAGTTGTCGGTGGTCTGGATTGCAGCATCCATATCGGCGCCGGTATATACTTTTGCCGCAGGATATGTCACACTGCTTTCCTGTCCGACTTTCTTGATAGTGGCGCTTTCTCCGAACTGAAGACCGTTGTTGTTGACACCGACCGTGCCGGAAATCTCAAGCCGGTCACCGAGAACATAGCTGCCGTCGTAAGAACTTCCGAGATAAACAAGTACGGAAGCGCCTTTGTCCGAGAATATGAAGCCGCGCGCGCAGACTCCGGTCACGACACCGTTGACTGTGACATCATCGCCGGCTTTTGCATCTTTGAGAATATCGCTGGGCTCGAACGTATCCTCGGGTGTATTGAATACGGGAGAAGTCTCAGAGTTGTTATAGTTCACAAGCACATACTCGCCTGCCGCTGCATCGGGGAAGTTGCTCTTGAGGATGCCGGGGATATTGCCGGCTGCCGTCGCCATGGGCGAGAAACTCTCGGCATAATCCTCTTCGCTTCCGTATGCCTCCTGATAATCTTCCTTGGTCACTGTGTAGGAGGAAGCGGCATTCATGTTTACCATCTCTTCGGGAAGGTTCTTTGCAATCCTGTAGGTGACATTGATCGATGAACCACCGGAAAGAGTGAAATACTTGAAACCGGGATCCTGAAGCAGATTAGGAATGTACTCAGCTGGAAGAATCTTGTCGTTGAGATATCCGAGGGAGCCGACAGCCTTCAGTTCGTCTGCCACACCGGCTGACTCGGCAAGTGCTTTGTTGGCGGAATTCTTGGCGATAAGCTCATAGTCTGACACCTCAAGTGTATAATCGAGAGTCTGGACATTGGAAAAGTCCGGTCCCCCCGTAAAGCCGTCAAGATGGTCGTTCCAGCTGTTTTCGCTACACGACATCATGCCAAGTGACACAGCTCCGACAAGAAGTGTATTCTTTATATATGTTTTCATTTCGGTAGTTTCTTAGAAATTGATTTTTAATTTCAGGGAGAATGTGCGGCCGAAAGAATATACGGCATATGTGGCATTTCTCCATGTTCCGTTCTCGTTGTAAGGAGTCTGCGCATCCTTGACATAATAGTAGTCGAACAGGTTGAAGACGTTTCCGTAGACAGTGGCGTTGAGTCCGCCGATCTTGAAGCTGTAGCTGCAGGAAAGGTCGAGTTCGTTGCCCCATGGAATCTCCCACGGGTCGGCAAGTG
>NZ_CAJMXD010000402.1:0-2589 GCF_905219685.1 Barnesiella sp. CU968 | reverse complement strand
CCCGTACGTGGTCTATGACCCGACATCGAAAAAAGCCGCGATTGTTGATCCGGGCATGATCAACACCGAAGAAGAGGAGGCTCTTTCCCGTTTTCTGGAAAAGAACTCGCTTGTAGTGACGAATATCATCGACACCCACCTGCATATAGACCATGCCATCGGTGTTGCGTATGCAAAAAAGAAATACGGTGTTCCCCTTGCCGGACACAGAGAGGATGCTTTCCTTGGCGACAGGCTCCGTCAGCAGGCGGAAGCTTTCGGAATCAAGGAGAAGGTCGAGGATGTGGCAATCGACACTTTTGTCGAGGCCGGTGACAAGATAAAAATAGGCAACGGCACTCTGGAAGTTCTGCACGTGCCGGGACACTCTCCCGGCAGCATCGCACTGTATGACAGGGACGGTGGATTTGTAATCACCGGAGACGCGCTGTTTCAAGGTTCTGTGGGGCGCACCGATCTTCCCGGTGGAAACGGAAACACACTCATAAAGTCCATACGCGACAATCTTCTTCCCCTTCCCGACTCTACGGTGGTCTATCCCGGACACGGTCCGTCATCAACCATAGGACGCGAGAAGACGGCAAACCCGTTTCTTGCTGAAAATCCGCGATATCGTCTCAAATTCTGACAATGGCACGATATTTGACTATTCAATATCAGAAGCAGACAGGAGCGGCTGATATGAATCTCCTGTGCCTGTCTGTAGAATCATCAATAAAAAAAGAGAAATATGGCAACAGGAAAAATCGGGGTTACTACTGAAAATATTTTCCCCGTTATCAAAAAATTCTTATACAGCGATCATGAAATATTTCTGCGTGAGCTCGTATCCAATGCTATAGACGCGACTCAGAAGCTGAAGACGCTTTCCTCTTTTGGCGAGTTCAAGGGTGAGCTTGGAGAAATGAATGTGAAAGTCTCTGTCGACAAGGAAAAAGGCACGCTCACCGTGTCGGATCACGGAATCGGCATGGATGCGGAGGATGTAGACAGATACATAAACCAGATAGCATTCTCCGGCGCGGAAGAATTCCTTGAAAAATACAAGGACAACGCGAACTCTATCATCGGACATTTCGGACTCGGATTCTATTCCGCGTTCATGGTCTCGAAAAAGGTTGTGATACGCTCACTTTCCTACAAGGATGGCGCAAAAGGTGTGGAATGGTCATGCGACGGCAGTCCGGAATATGAAATGAAGGAAACCGATAAAACCGGACGAGGGACTGACATCATTCTCTATATCGATGATGACAACAAGGAGTTTCTTGAACAGACAAGAATCGACAACCTACTGAAAAAATACTGCAGGTTCCTTCCGGTGCCGGTAATCAGCGGCAAGGAGCAGGAATGGAAAGACGGCAAGTATGTCGACACCGACAAAGACCGTATCATCAATGCCACAGAACCTCTTTGGACAAAAAAGCCATCGGAACTCACTGATGAGGATTATCTCAGGTTTTATCATGAATTGCGTCCGGGCGAGGAAGATCCGATGTTCTGGATCCACCTAAATGTGGATTATCCGTTCACACTTACCGGCATACTGTATTTCCCGAAAATAAAGAGCAATATCGACATCCAGCGCAACAGGATTCAGCTTTACTGTAATCAGGTATATGTAACCGACCAGGTCGAGGGCGTGGTGCCAGAGTTCATGATGCTGATGCAGGGTGTCATCGACTCCCCGGACATCCCGCTGAATGTGAGCCGCAGCTACCTGCAGGCTGACCAGCAGGTAAAGAAGATTTCATCTTACATCTCAAAGAAAGTCGCCGAAAAACTCGACAGAATGTTTAAGGATGACCGCAAGGAGTTTGAGAAAAAATGGGACGATATCGAAGTCTTCATAAAATACGGCATGCTCACGGATGAGAAATTCTATGAGTCTGCAAAAAAATTCTTCCTCCTCAAGGATGTGAACGGAAACTATTATACTCTTGATGAATACCGCACACTTGTCGAGGCTGCACAGACACACAAGGAGGGGACGGTGGTATACCTCTATGCTTCCGACAAAACAAGTCAGTATGCCTACATTCAGGGTGCCGAGGAGAAAGGCTACAATGTGCTTCTCCTTGACGGACAGCTTGACCGCCACGCGGTAGGAATGCTGGAAAGCAAACTGGAGAAAACCCGTTTTGTCCGTGTCGATTCCGACACTCCGGAGCGTCTCATTCGCAAGGACGATGACAAGAAGGCTGATCTCTCTCCGCTTCAGGCTGACATGCTGACAACGATTTTCCGCACCCAGATGCCGGAAGTGAAAGACACTAATTTCATTGTTGAATACAATGCTCTTTCCGAAAAAGACGCCCCGGCGGTGATTACCCAGAACGAGATGATGCGCCGCATGAAGGACATGGCGGAGCTGCAGCCAGGAATGAATTTCTACGGTCAGATGCCCGACATGTATTCTCTCGTGGTCAATACCTGTCAACCTGCGGTGAAACGTATTCTTAAGGACGCGGAAGAGAGCGTGGAAAGCGTTGTAAGACCGATCCGCGATGAGATTGAATCTTTCAACTCCCAAATCTCAGACCTGCGCAAGAGACTTGAAGATAAAGATGCCGACAAGGAAGCAATCAA
>NZ_CAJMXD010000401.1:0-2596 GCF_905219685.1 Barnesiella sp. CU968 | reverse complement strand
GCCAGAAAATCGCGTAACCAACATGAATACAGAGTTTAACAATTTCGCATTAACAGATTTTAAGAGACGCCAGTGTAATCAACTATAACAACTCATTGCGCTTCAGCTCGTTGATAAATATGTCGCACACAATGGATTCATACCATTTCGCGCAGTTCTACAACGATGGATGTGTGAACACACCGGGCTGGGGTCCTCACTTCAACGATGAGTGGTTCGGTCGTATCAAGGATTATTACGAAGGTAAAATCAACACGGTCATGGTGCCCGACGGAGATTACTGGAAGAATCCGTATGATTCCGCCAACGCCAACGTTGACTGGTATGATACAGTATACAAGGACCATAATTTCTCTAACGAGCATAATCTCAGCGTTAGTGGAGGAACTTCGAAGATAAACTATTATGTGTCTGGTAACTTCCTCAATCAGCCCGGTATGGTAGACTGGGGAAAAGAGGGACTCAAGCGTTATACACTTACCGGTAAATTCAACGCAGACCTTTATTCCTGGATGTCGCTCGGATTCTCCACACGGTGGATCCGCAAGGATTATATCCGTCCTTCTACTCTTACCAACAACCTGTATCAGGTGCTCGGACGTCAGGGATGGCCTATCCTTCCGATTTATGATGACAACGGTTTCATGTATGATTCACCATCGCCGGTATACGGACTTCAGGAAGGAGGCTCTGACAAGACTCAGACCGACCAGAATTATTATCAGCTCAACATGATCTTCAAACCGCTCAAAGGGTGGGACATACATGCGGAGTTCAACTACAGCACCATCTCCAAGATGCGTCACTGGGATTCCCATATGATCTATAACCACAAGGTCAACGGCGAGCCTTATGTCTACAACAACGGGTCGAATGTTCATGAAGACTATCACAAGCAAAACTTCCTGAACTGGAACATTTATTCGAATTATGACTTCACTGTTGCCGAAAAGAATAATTTCCACGTCATGCTCGGTTTCCAGAGCGAAAACCTCAAGGAGAAGGATTTCGGTCTCCAGCGCAACGGCATAATCGTAGATGACCTTCCGGAAGTGGATCTCACCACCGGCTACGGATATGACGGCAAAGAGATAACCCCCAGTGTCAACGGAGCAAGTTACGAATGGAGCACAGCCGGTTTCTTCGGTCGTCTGAATTATAATTACGACGGACGTTATCTGGCTGAAGTCAACCTTCGTTACGACGGTTCATCACGCTTCCGCCGGAACCGCCGCTGGATATGGCTTCCCTCCGCATCCGTGGGCTGGAACATCGCTCAGGAAAAATTCTGGGAATCGCTCACACCTTATGTGAATCATCTCAAACTCCGCGCATCCTACGGTGTGCTTGGAAACCAGAATGCCAACAACTGGCGTGAAAGATACCAGACATACCGTCTGCTCGGAATCTCGATGAACAACGGCGCATGGCTCCAGAACGGGGTAATGCCGAACACTGTGGGTTATCCCGGACTCGTGAGCGAGATGCTTACATGGGAGAAGGTGCACACCTGGAACATCGGTCTTGACTGGGGACTCTTCAACAACCGTCTGACAGGTAGCTTCGAATATTTTATCCGAGACACCAAAAACATGGTCGGTCCCGGTGCGAAGCTTCCCTCGACACTCGGAACCACAGTGCCCAAAACCAACAACTGTGACCTCCGCAGCCATGGCTGGGATCTTGAAATCGCATGGAACGACCAGCTTCCTTTCGGTCTGTCTTACGGAGCGCGATTCGTGCTTTCCGACGCACGTACCAAAATCACACGTTACAACAACAATCCGTCGAATTCGCTTAACACATATATCCAGGGTCGTTATATCAATGAGATCTGGGGATACGAGACAATAGGCGTTGCACGCACCAACGATGAGATGAATGCTCATTTATCATCTCTGCCTAACGGCGGTCAGGCTGCTCTCGGATCAAATTTCGCCGCCGGTGACGTGATGTACGCTGACCTCAACGGAGACGGAAAGATTGACAATGGCGCCAACACACTTGAGAATCACGGTGACCTCAAGCTAATAGGTAACAGCACACCGCGATATATGTTCTCATTCGACCTTACCGGCGCATGGAAAGGTTTTGACCTACGTCTCTTCTTCCAGGGTGTCATGAAACGCGACTACTGGCAGGGCAGTGGTTATTTCTGGGGTATCGCAGGCGACTTCTGGTGGAGCCAGGGTCTTACCGGACATTCGGATTATTTCCGCGATGCAGACACATGGTCTGTTAAGGGCGGCTATTCAGCCGAGAATACCGATTCTTATTTCCCGCGTCCTATCTTCGGCAAAGACGGAGACAAGAACCACCAGACACAGACACGTTATCTGCAGGATGCGTCATACATCCGTCTGAAGAACCTTCAGGTGGGTTATACATTGCCACAGAACCTTACCCGCAAGATCGCTCTTGAGAAGGTGCGTGTATTCTTCTCTGCCGAGAACCTTTGGACTGGAACAAAACTCAACAAACTCTTCGATCCGGAGACTATCGACGACCCGAACGGCTGGGGCGGCTGCGCTTATCCGCTGTCGCGTACATATTCCTTCGGTGTAAGTGTCACTCTCTAATAACCTTTATAATTGAT
>NZ_CAJMXD010000400.1:0-2606 GCF_905219685.1 Barnesiella sp. CU968 | reverse complement strand
GAAAGCACCAAAAAGACACTTTATGATGACTTAAAGAATTTCAAGAAACGAATTTAGCTTTAATTCGTGTTAAATTCAAACATACTCTAAGACAACTTGCATTTTCATAAGCAATTAATTTTTATTAACTTTGCAAAAATTTAATGAATTTTAAAACTTCAATTCAAACATACCAACTATAAATTATAGATTTTTTTGACATCATGGATTTCAGATTTTTAAGATTCGGTGCAATCACCGGATTTGCAGTTATTTTGACCGGGTGTATAGACAATGATTATGACTTGTCAGACATTGATACAACTTCGGAAGTCAAAGTTAACAACCTGACTCTTCCTGTCAAAATAGATGCCATCACACTGAATGACATCTTTGACATCAGCGAAGACAGTAAGATTCAGACCGTTACAGTAAACGGCAAGGAATTTNATGCCGTCACGCAACATGGCGACATAAATTCGCAATCGATCAATATTCCGACATTCGCACCCCACTCCCTTTCGATCCCGGAAACAAATGCGGCTTTCGAACTTAACATTCCGAACCTTGACACCAAATCAAAGATAACACCTTTGGAGTTCTATTATGACCTCAAGGAGTTTGATCCGCAACCTGTCAATATCGTAGCATCAAATATAGATGAATCGGTACGTGAGATTCTAATGCTTGAATCCAAACCCATGAACTTCAGGGTATCTTTTCAAGAAACGGAACTACCTGACTATATTGACCTGAAGTTTGAGAAACTGGAACTCGAATTACTCAAGGGTATGCAGCTGCAATCCCTACCTTCCAATTATTCTTATGATCCGGTTTCAGGAATATTGACCCTCTCTAACATAGAGTGTCAAAATAAGACTGCCGAAATAGCCATCACAGCCATAGGCTTTGATTTCACAAAGAATAATACTGAAATTAAAAATGGCTCATTCGACTATTCGGGAGAAGTGAAATTGATTTCCGGATTATTGAAAACCACTATAAATCCGGATCATGTAAATCCTGATTTCACCCCTACCGCTAATGTCAATTTCAATGTAAAAACCACAATTGACCCGTTCGAAGCTACTCATTTCACCGGAAAAGTGGAGTATCACCTTACCGGCAGCGGACTTGACATTGACCCTGTCACACTAAATGACATACCGGATTTCCTCAATCAGGAGGGAACCGACCTCAGCCTTTCCAACCCCCAGATATACCTTAACTTGAATAATCCGGTGGCTGATTATAACCTATATTACAGCACAGGGCTTGAACTTGTATCTGTCAGGGGTGAAGAAAAATCAAGTTTCACACCGGATAACGGTCAGAGGATTGCAACCGAGCCTCTTAACGCAGGTCCATACAATTTTGTGCTTTCCCCTAAGAATCCCGCGTCTCCTCTCGACCAGTATGCAACCCGTCTTCAGCACATACCATTCACCGGTCTGTCTGATATCCTCAGCGGGGAGGGACTTCCTGAGCAAATCGAGATAAACCTTATTAATCCGGGACTGCCATTGCAAACCGTGAGCCGCTTCGAGCTCGGCAAACCGATTGACGGCATAACAGGAAGCTATGATTTCCTCGCTCCCATCGCCCTGAAAACGGGCTCTACGATCGTATATGGTGAAACAAAAGACGGCTGGAACGACGAGGATATCGATAAAATCAAAATCACTACCCTTGAAATTGAAGCTGATGTGACCAGCACTATCCCGTTAGAGGCATCGCTGGTGGTTTATCCGCTGTCGGTTGACGGTTCTCGCATTCCCGGAGTAAAGGCTCATGGCTCAATACCGGCAAATGCAAAAGGCGAACATATCAAAATAATGTTGGAAGGCACCATAGAGCATCTCGACGGCATACATCTTGAAGCCACGATTCATCCCGGTTCCGCAGATGCCCTCGCTCCGACCCAGACAATAACCCTCGAGAACCTGCGTGCCCGCGTATCCGGCTCATACATAACCGAATTTTAAAACATACAGCCACTACAAACTTAACTAAAAATGAAATCTTTAAAGAATTTATTCATCATAGCATCAGTGGTTGCAAGTTGCATCTCGGCTGGTGCCCAACATACATACTCGGGATATTTCCTTGACAATTATACATATCGTTATGAAATGAACCCGGCATTCGGGAATTGCAAAGGATTCGTCTCAATGCCTGCAATCGGCAATTTCAACACCGCAATCCGGGGCAATCTACACCTGTCAGATATCTTCTATAAATCACCTGCCGGAGGCAAGACAATGCTCTTCACCAATCCTCAGATATCGGTTTCCGAAGCAATGAGCAAATTTGGCAACCGCAACAAGATAGGTACCAACAATAAGATAAACTTCCTGTCTGTCGGATTTAAAGGCTTTGGCGGATTCAATACGATATCCATCTCCGCCAATGCAAATCTTGAAGCTTCTCTTCCGAAAGCATTTTTCTCGCTCGCTAAAGAAGGGATATCAAACAAGACATATGACATACACAATATGTTCGCTTACGCCAACGCCTATGCATCGGTGGCACTAAACCATTCACGCGACATAAAACAAGTTCCGGGGCTAAGGGTAGGCGCTTCGCTTAAATTCCTCGTCGGAGTGGGCAGCGTTGACATAAGATGC
>NZ_CAJMXD010000399.1:0-2610 GCF_905219685.1 Barnesiella sp. CU968 | reverse complement strand
ATCACAAGCAACACGACTGCCATTAAAGCTATTATCAAATAAGCCAGTATCGCCCATGTCGACCTCCACCATGGTGGAAGAATCCGGATCCGCAATTCACTCACAGGAACATCCTCCCCGTCACCGTATCTTACTTCCAGACGATAATCACCCGAGGCAAGATTAGCAAAAGTTATTTTATTACCGTCAATCCGAGTCCATTCCTGCCCGACAGGAAGCAATCGGTAATAAAAGAAACGTTGCCCCGAGACTCCATATTCCGGCGACGACACGGTGACCCTGAAGCTCGCACATGTGCTTGGCAGAGTTATGCTCTTGCCGAGAGTCACCCCTTCAAGCCCTTCGGCATCACTGCCCTCAGCTAAGTCAAGGAGTGAAACGTTTGTGAAATATACCGGATGATGCTGCTTGCCCGGGACGTCAAGTAATGGATTGAACGCTATGATTCCGTTATTACCACCGAAATAAAAGATCCCCGATTTATCGGCGGCGGCAGAATTATAACTGAACTCATTAAACGGCAAGCCGTCATTGATCGAAAAGACCTTTATGAAGCTGTTATCAGGATTGAATTTAACCAACCCTTTGTTGGTCCCGAACCAAAGGAAACCATTGGAATCCTCAAGCACATTATAGACCACATCATCGGGAAGACCCTCTTCAATTCCGAAAGTGATAAAATCATCTTTGGCTTCGTTATATTTGCTCAGACCACCCCGGTCGGTAGATACCCATACATTCCCTTTGCTATCCTGCATTATGGACGATATTGAATTAGAGCGCAGACCGGTAGGTTTTATCTCCCCGTCATCATAACTATAGTTCCTGAATTTACCGGAAGAGGGTGTATATTTCCATAATCCATTGCCCATTGTTCCGATCCAGATGTTACGGTGTGAATCTTCAAACAATGCGAATATCCAGTTAGAGCCGGTATCTTCTACTTTTAAAAAGCCTGTCTCCCCCTTTTTCCTTTTTGCCAAGGCTCCTCCGAGACCTAACCATTCATTGCCGGATGAATCAAGAAGATAGCAATATCCGCTTCTGTCATTACCTGCTACAGAATCTATCGGCAATATCTCGGTCTTCCCTATTCCTCCTCTAACCTTTAATACACTGGAATGGGTGAAACCTAAATAAACGTCATTACCGATTACATCCACAAAATGCATGACACCACTGCTCTTGGCAGGTGAAACAACAGGATGTGATACAGAACCGGTGTTCAGGTCAAGAAGATTCAGCCCGTTATTTTCAGTGCCTATCCATAGTTTCCCGTCATCGCTCACATCCAACCCCCTTATTCGCATACTCGACAATCCATATTCCCTGCCGAACACATCAAACCGGAACGGATTGTTAGAAAGGAAGTCAACTCCTCCGAACATTGTTCCAATCCATGCATGACCTTCATAATCACGATATATCACAGAGAGTGAATTGTCACTCAGTGAGAAAGGATCAAGCGCATTCTCCCTCAGTTCTTTCTCACTTCCGGACAACAAGTCAAGTATACGAAGTCCGTTATGAGTGCCGATCCACAAGTCATCATCAAAAAGTGCTATGTCACGCAAATATACCTTACCTGTTTTCGAAAAATCAATAAGTTGGGGATATCCGTTTTTATGAGGATTATATGAATATATATAGCCGTCTAAAGTGGCAAAAAACAGATCTCCATCTTGATCGGATATCATCTTCGTAAGGCTGCTCGGTGCCGGAAGCAAACCATCATTGGAAAATACTTTTCGAAACCGGTCATCTCGCGAATTATGCACATAGATATCCAAATAATTACTCACTGCATAAATCTCACCTGTAGGAGACACGGCAATGTCGGTATAAACATGTTGCTTATTGTCAGAAGTCTTCGGATTTGAGAAGAAATCTACCTTATCCCCCTTAAAGCGAAAAATGCCCTGAGTCGGAATGAGCACCCACACATTTCCGGCAGCATCACCCAATATCCTCAAAACATAATTATTAGGAGATTCCGTATTGGAATTTCCTATTTTCTTAGCTTCTATATTCGATTCGGACGGAGATGCCTCTCCATCCATAAACTTGAATCTGACATCATCAGGATCAAACCGGAAGACACCCCGGTCTGTTCCGATCCATATCTTCCCTGTCTTGTCCTCATACAATGCCCCAATGTTGTCATTGCCATGTTTCCTGACACAATCAAAACACTTCAACCGTTCGATATCCATTCCGTCATATAGATTCAACCCGTTCTTGGTGCCGAACCACATAAATCCCCGGGAATCCCGGAGAATGCACTTGACATTGCTTGCAGAAAGCCCGTCAGCAGAATTAATATGTTTAAACGAGTACTTCTTATCAACAGAATATGCCGGCAACATAACAGCCAGCAATACCAATAGGGTTAAAACGAATCGGTTCATGAGTTTAGCATGGAGTTAGCATATTAACAGGAATTAAGACCTCATTATATAAAAACAAAAAGTTTACGCCACCTTAGTGACATAAACATTCCCGTCAACAGTCTTAACCCTTACAATTAAGATATTATATCACTAGTGTCTCTTAAAAAGTGTTAATCAAATTCGAGGTCAAGNGTTGGATGGCAATTTGCTATTTGTGCTG
>NZ_CAJMXD010000398.1:0-2611 GCF_905219685.1 Barnesiella sp. CU968 | reverse complement strand
CGGTCACAGCCAGTCTGTTGTTGCCTGATTCCCTGACTTTGAGGCAGGCGAATTTCATTGCGGCAGGCGATAGGAACTGTCCTTTTTTTATGTTTATCATTTTTCCTGTTTTTGCAGCAGCCACCAGTAGGTCGGTCTGACGGCATAGAAATGCCGGAATCTGGAGGATGTCGACATATTCAGCCGCCATTTCCGCTTCATCGGCTGTGTGAATGTCTGTTACGACAGGAATATGGAATGTTTCCTTTACCTTTCTTAATATTTTAAGAGCTTTTTCATCACCTATTCCGGTGAATGAATCAAGTCTGCTTCTGTTGGCTTTTCTGTAGCTCCCTTTGAAAACATACGGTATGTCTAACGCAGATGTGATTTCAAGCAGTTCAGCGGCAATGTCGAGTGCCATTTCCTCTCCTTCAATCACACAGGGACCGGCAAGGAGAAAGAAGTTGCCGGAAGCACTTGAATTTATATATTCGATGATATTGTCAGTCATTTTTTCAAATCATTAATTACGTGTATTGCAGAGACTGCATAAAGTGCGGCTGTCTCGGTGCGGAGCCGGGTGTTGCCGAATGTGGCAGGTGTGAAACCGGCTTTTACCGACATCTCGACCTCTTCAGGCGTGAAATCTCCTTCCGGACCGATGAGGATTGTCACGTCTTTTCCGGCAGTGTATACATCCACAAGCTCTTTTCTTGGAAATTCAGATGAACAGTATCCCATGATTCTTATTTCTTCTTCATTTCCGCAGTCTAATCCTTTTATGAATTTTTTGAAATCAATCATTCCTGCGAAGTCGGGAATACGGGATTTCATACTTTGTTTCATGGCAGAAACAAGTATTTTGAGCAACCTTTCGGATTTTACATCTTTCCTTTCGCTTCTCGTGCATTTCAGGAAAACGATGTTGTCTATGCCTATTTCCGTTGCTTTCTCAAGCAACCACTCCATACGGTCTATATTCTTTGTCGGAGAGACCGCCAGAGAGACGCGTGGCTGCCAGTGCTTTGGTTCGGTATGTGCGGAAAGGATGTCGACTTCTGTTTTTTTAGGATTCGCATTCGTAATGACACATTCGAACGCGTTTCCTTTGCCGTCGACAGCATGCAGGATGTCTCCCTCTTTCATTCTCAGGACACGACAACAATGTCCTGACTCCGTCTCAGGGAGGGAAAAATCAGTTTCTATATCCGGTGCGTAAAAACGAATCACTTTCAGAAAGATTGATTATTGCGCCATACCTTCAGGATCTCCTCCGTCAATCTCTTCAGCCTTCGTGAGACTGATATTTTCAGAGGTTTTGGGCGCTTTGAAGATGAAAATAAACAAAATGCTTATAATTAAAGCATATGCTGCGAAGATAAACCAGGAATGCTGCCATCCTGAAAGGTTTTCGGCGGCAGATGTCATTCCAGACATGTCAACGTGTTTGTTGACTACAAGAGTTCCGGCAAGGAACGTTCCCACGCTCGCTCCGATGCCATTCGTCATTATCATGAACAGTCCTTGTGCGCTTGAGCGAAGCTTCTTGTCTGTCTGCTGGTCAACGAAAAGTCCTCCCGCCACATTGAAGAAATCGAATGCAACGCCATAAACCACGCATGAAAGGATTATCCACACAAGCCCTGAACCTGTATTTCCGATACCGAAGAATCCGAAACGGAACACCCATGCCATCATGGCGGTGAGCATGACTCCCTTGATTCCGAATTTCTTAAGACAGAATGGTATGAGGAGGATACATAATGCTTCGCTTGCCTGAGAAATGGCGGTAAGCGCTGTGGCGTTTCTTGCTCCCCAGGTCTGTGCGTATTCAGCTATGTTCTGGAATGAGTCAATAAACATGGTTCCATAACTGTTGGTGATCTGAAGGCATACACCAAGAAGCATGGAGAACATAAAGAATACCGCCATTGTGCGGCGTTTGAACAATTTGAAAGCCGACAATCCGAGAGTTTCGGAGATTGAAGAACCGGAAGATGGGTTTACGGGACAGTTGGGCATTGTCAGTGCATAGATCATGAGAATGAGACTGACAACGCCTGATGAGATGAACTGTGCGTATGTCGACTGGAAGTTTGTGAAGTTTACAAACAATTCCGCGCAGATAAATCCGATTGTTCCGAAAATACGGATAGGTGGAAATGCAGTCACGGTGTCAAGTCCAGCCTTGTTGAGCGCATTGAACGCCACTGAGTTGGCAAGGCCTATTGTAGGCATGAAGAACGCAATGGAAAGAGTGTAGAATGTGAACAGCGTTCCAAAGTCAACGTTGCCGTCGCTTTGCCTGCAATACCAGCCGGCAAGGAGCATGAAAATACCGGCAATACCGTGACATAGACTGAGCATTTTCTGAGCGGGAATCCATTTGTCTGCGATTATGCCTATCAGCGCGGGCATAAAAAGCGATACAAGCCCTTGTCCGGTATAGAACCAGAATATATGGTCGCCAAGGTTCACTGAGCCGAGGTATATTCCCATAGAAACGAGATAGCAGCCCCATACTGCGAACTCAAGGAAGTTCATTACGATGAGGCGAGTCTTCATTGCGGTATTTGATGCCATATAGTAGATTTCTTTCTTATTTAACGCACAAAGATAACCAATATTT
>NZ_CAJMXD010000397.1:0-2613 GCF_905219685.1 Barnesiella sp. CU968 | reverse complement strand
GTGTATAAGAGACAGCGTCTGAACTGGCCTGACGATTATTTCCAGTTCCAGGCACAGCTCGCCTACCGTTGGTATTACCTGAAGAACTGGGACTATCTCTACTACATGCGCAACGGCACATCGAACTCTCTCACTCTTGGTCTGACGTTGTCACGCACATCAATAGACAACCCGATTTATACACGCCGCGGCTCGCAGTTCTCCGTAGACCTGACAATGACTCCTCCGGCATCACTCTTCGGCAAACGCAACTGGGCGAAATTATCTGAAGAGGCAAGTTACAGCAATCAGGACACTGAGTCTCGTGAAGCAGCACGCAGCAAGTTCTACCGCTTGATCGAATACTGGAAACTTCGCTTCAAGAGCAANACATTCACTCCACTCACCGACCCTGACGGCAAATGGACACTCGTGCTGATGACCCGCGCTGACTTCGGTCTCCTCGGTTCATTCAACAAACACATCAAGACTCCTTTCGAAACTTTCTACTTCGGAGGCGACGGCATGACAGGCTCATATACATACGCCACAGAGACTATCTCCATGCGCGGTTACGAGAACGGACAGTTCACACCATCAGGCTACGAGGGATATGCTTACGGCAAATTCACACTTGAGCTCCACTTCCCCTTCCTGCTCCAGCCGTCAACCACCATATACGCCATCGCATTCGCCGAAGCCGGCAACGCCTGGTATGATGTGAAAGACTTCTCGCCGTTCAACCTCAAACGCAGTGCCGGTGTCGGAGCCCGCGTATATCTGTCGGTGCTCGGCTACCTCGGCATCGACTGGGCATACGGTTTCGACAAGGTATGGGGACAGCGCGGAGGATCACAGATCCACTTTATCCTCGGTCAGGAGTTTTAAAAAGAGTTAAAGCATTAAACTTTTGTAAATGCCTTATGTCTTAATTGACAAAAAGATATTGACGGTATGAAAAAGATAATCATCACATTGTGTCTGGCGATTGCAGGAGTTGCAGCCGCATCCGCCCAGAAGTTCGCACTCGTGGATATGGAATATATCCTGCGTAATGTTCCATCTTATGAAATGGCAAACGAGCAGTTGAACCAGGTTTCGCAACGCTGGGAAAAGGAAGTCAACGAAGTTTCAAAAGAAGCAGAGACCATGTATAAGAACTATCAGTCCGACATGGTGTTTCTCACCGATGACCAGAAAAAGAAACGTGAAGAGGCTATCGTTGCAAAAGAGAAAGAAGCGACAGACCTCAGATACAAATATTTCGGTCCGGAGGGTGAACTCTACAAAAAACGTCAGTCGCTGGTACAGCCTATTCAGGAAGATGTCTACAACGCTGTCAAGGCGGTGGCTGAAGAAAAAGGCTACATGGCAATATTCGACCGGGCTTCCTCACAGAGCATCGTCTTCGCTTCTCCCCGTATAGATGTGAGCAACGAAGTGCTTGCAAAGCTGGGATATTCCAAATAATCACTGACCGATTTTGCATATTTGGTTAAATTAACTATCTTTGCGTTCAAATAGCCGGAACGGCTGTTGAACCGGTTATCCCGCGAAATAGAAATAACAAATACAAATAATAAAGATGTTAAAGAAAATTTTACTCGCCGTAGCAGTGGCTATTCCGATGTTTGCCTCTGCACAGACAGTCAAGATCGGTATCGTTGATACCAACGCAGTTTTCCAGGCAATGCCTGAGACAACAGCCGCTCAGACCAAACTGACTGAAATCCAGAAGAAATATCAGGATGAGTTCACTCGCCTTGAAGACGAATACAAACGCATGGTCGATGAGCTTCAGAAAATGAAAGAGGATGAGCTTCCCGCAATCCGTGAGCGCAAGACACGCGAGATCTCTGACTATCAGCAGAAGATTCAGAGCTTCATGCAGAGTGCCGATCAGGATATCGCCCAGCAGCAGCAACAGCTCATGGCTCCTATCGCCACAAAAATGAAAGAAGCAATCGAATCAGTAGGACGTGAGAACTCTTACAGCCTCATTCAGGCATTCTCACCTGACCAGATTCTTTTCCACGCTTCTCCTGTTGACGACATCACTCCGCTCGTCAAAGCCAAATTAGGACTGAAATAAGACACATACAAAATAAAATAAAAGCGAAGTCCGACAGACTTCGCTTTTATTTTCCCTTGTCGCAAACATTCACACCTCACGAAATGTATCCAGCCAAACCAGGTCCGATAGGCGTTTTCGATTCCGGCTACGGAGGTCTGACGATCCTACGGGAAATCAGAAGGAGACTGCCGGATTATGACTATCTCTATCTCGGTGACAACGCACGCGCCCCCTATGGCACGCGCAGTTTCGACATTGTATATGAATTCACACGTCAGGCGGTCGAGGAACTGTTCAGCCGAGGATGTCATCTTGTCATACTCGCATGCAACACTGCATCGGCAAAAGCTCTCCGCACTATCCAGCAACATGTCCTGCCGATAACCGACCCGGACCGCCGCGTGCTCGGTGTGATCCGCCCTACTGTAGAGATACTCGGCAAAGTTTCGCTAACAAGACATATCGGACTCCTTGCGACACCCGGCACTGTAATGAGCCATTCCTACGCCATGGAAATAGAGAAAATCTATCCCGGAATGTGCATAACCGAAAAAGCTTGT
>NZ_CAJMXD010000396.1:0-2616 GCF_905219685.1 Barnesiella sp. CU968 | reverse complement strand
AAATAAAAGTGAATTTGGGGACGTAGGCTTGGAGCAGGTTTCTTCTTGAGGTGAAGGAGCATAGCGGGCTCATCATCACTCCTGCCTCATTTGCTTTTTTATTGCTGACGCGACAAAAATATTCCTGAATGGTAGGAAGCATGTTTACGTACTCCTGATAAATCTTATCTTCCAGAAACTCGTCAAGAGGATTAGAACTACCGAATTGTTTATATACTTCAATAACATCCGGGAATATCCTTTTCATCCGCGCTCTCTCCGGTTTGAATATTCATAAGACTATTGGCGCAATATAAATCTTGCCACCATATTATATCACTGACGGTGAGATATCCATTATCTCCGTTAACAATATGATATGTCTCATAATCGTAATAGTCAAGTTGTATGCGGAGTGAGAGATATGACTCATTATCCTTTGATAGTTCGATTCCAAATATTTCAAACCAATCTTTCTGAGTTCGGATGAATTCATCAAATGACTCATATTCTTCTGCAACAGCTGAAAAGTATGCTTGACGCTTACGCATAATCTCCAATCGTTTCTCCAGTTCTTCTGCCATAGCATCTCTAAATGCCTTGCGCTGTTCATCTGACCAAATTTTATCAAGTTTCTCACGAAGGTTTCCTGACATACTATTTTGATGCTTTGAAATTAAAGATTGGACGGATGATAGTGTCGATGTTGACTGTATCGCCGATGTTGGCGATTATTTCTTCTGCGGGTTTATAGACCATCGGCGACTCGTCACGAGTGAAGTCGTTGACCGACTCCGAATAAATACCCTGCATGGATGCCTCAAAGTCCTCCATCGTTATTTTCTCGTAGGCCTGAGTACGGCTCAATACTCGTCCAGCCCCGTGAGGTGCCGAACAGTTCCAGTCGGGATTGCCCTTGCCGGTGCAGAGCAACGAACCGTCGCGCATATTCAGAGGAATAATGCAACGCTCTCCCTCGGCAGCGGATATAGAGCCTTTGCGGATGATATTCTCATCGCTGATGTAATTGTGGACGGATTCAAATTCCTCCTTTACCTCCACGCCGGGGAAAAACCGCATAAGCAATAGAGATATAAGTTTACGGTTGAGCACAGCCCACCGCTGACAAAGACGCATATCGTGGAGATAGTGCTCACGCCCTTCACCCTCGACATAGCAAAGAGCGGCGGGGAGGCGTGGTTCCGCTTCCTGATATTCCTTGCGCATTTTCTTAATGATGCTCTGCAACTCAGACCGACGACCTGCCGCCTTGTATTCCTCAATGGTGCGTTTGATTGTCTCCTCGAACTCGTCGGCACCGTCGGTAAGGTGCTTCACCGCTTTTGCCTGATAGATGTCAGCCACCTGTTTGCCGAGGTTGCGCGAACCGGTATGGATCACAAGGTAAATATTGCCCTCATCGTCCTTGTCAAGTTCGATGAAGTGATTGCCGCCGCCGAGAGAGCCGATTGCCTTGTTGATACGACCGGAGTCTTTTATCTCACGGTAGCAGTAAAGTTCGGTCACAAGTTGCTTTGCCTCGCGGTAGATTTCCATTTCCTCGCCGACAAGAGGCTTGAAACCGAAACGATCCTCACGCACAATCATACCCGAAGGCACATTGCCACGGATATGCTCGTTGAATGCGTGAAAGTCAATCTCAGAGAGTTTGCCAAGATTGAGAATGCGCATACCGCAACCGATGTCAACGCCCACGATATTGGGGATGACCTTGTCACCGAGATCGCCGGTGAAACCTATTACGCAACCAGCCCCAGCATGAACGTCGGGCATGATGCGTATTTTCTTATTGGAAAACACATCAATCGAAAGTAATTCCTTGATTTGCTCCAAGGCATTCTCTTCGATGTTGTCAGTAAATATCTTTACGTCATGTCCTTCTATCGCGATGGGTATTGATGGCTTCGCCACCGCGCACCGGCTTTCAGCCGACATGCGCTTCAATCCCATACGCGAATCTCCATTTGTCTTCATATTCTGATGTTTTTAACATTCCGGTGCAAAGTTAGAATACCGTTGCGCAATCATTTTGCGCACTAAGATTTTATCGCGACATTTTTTCATGAGCGCAAAATTACACCAAGGGTGGCACATTTTGCGGTACAGCACGAATTTATAGTCATTTTTTTGGTCGTGTCTCGAAAAATGGGACACCACATTGCTAACTTTGCATCGTAATTATGGAAGAACAATACAGAAAAGAAATTGCATGGTGGTTTGCCGAGCTTGGATCAGAGAGCGAGGTGGACAACTATCTCGCATTGTTTCCTGAACTTAATAGCCCCGTGACCGATTCGGTTATTCTCTCATTGCTGTTGAAGTCAGTCCTGAAAATAAAATCGTTTCAATCACATCAAGGTGGGATACATGTGCTGGAGATACAGGTGACTTCATTACCGAATACGAGCTAAAATCAATCCTCGGAACAAAGAATTACAACAAGCTACTTTGTAAACTCTCTGAAATTCAATAAATTTTTAATACTATAAATGCATCAAATCTTTCCGTATCGCGAAATAAAACTCTAAGAACATGAAAATACTCCATCTTTCTGATACACACAACTGCCACCACCGGCTCCGGGATTTACCAGAGGCCAATGTGGTAGTACAGTCC
>NZ_CAJMXD010000395.1:0-2624 GCF_905219685.1 Barnesiella sp. CU968 | reverse complement strand
CTATGTGGCTGTTAGGCTTCCTTTATTAAAGACCGCGTCCTTTCTTCTTTTTCTTTTTACGCGCACGACGTGCGAAGGCTTCTTCCGCAGGGTCGAAGTCCGGTCCGGTCTGGAATAGTTCCAATCCGGGCAGTACGGGCGAGTAATCGAAATCGTCGGAATGGGACGGCTTCTGCCGTGGCTGTTGCTGAGGCTGATTTGGTTGGCTCTGTTCCGAGGTCTGCTGACCGCCACCGGGTGGCGGCGATTGCTGACCCTGCGACTGTTGACCCTGCAATTGTCTCGGCTGTTGCTGAACCTGAGGTTTTGCCGTCGGGTCATTGAACCAGAGATTGAGAGCATTGGCAGAGAACTCACGACCTAGGCGGGAACCGTTGAGTGCGACATGATTGTTATGGTCCACGAAAGTGACACCGTACAATCTGCCGTCGGCATTGTAGCGCAACGCAAGGTCGATATTCTTTTCTTTCAGCTTGGCGATAAAATCATCCTTGCCTGTGGCCGCTGCCATTGCATCGGACACCTGCCTCTTTGTGGACTTGATGTCGATTTTCTCCTTGTCACGCTCGAACTTACTTTCGATAGCGGTTCGACTCGC
Source organism: Barnesiella sp. CU968 (assembly GCF_905219685.1). Classification (NCBI taxonomy): domain Bacteria; kingdom Pseudomonadati; phylum Bacteroidota; class Bacteroidia; order Bacteroidales; family Barnesiellaceae; genus Barnesiella; species Barnesiella sp. CU968. Next base: position 2,026 of record NZ_CAJMXD010000395.1, on the reverse strand, counting down.
AAACTTGCCGAGTCGGGATGCTTTCAGAGGTGTGGCTATGGTATTGCCGTTGTCATCCGTGGCGAAATATACCAGACCGTGATACTCACGCCCATTGACTTTGCCGTCGGTCATCTCGCATCTTACATTATACAGTCCGAGTATGGCGTTATATTCGCCGATGCTCTGGAACTGCCAGCGCATACCAACCAGTTTTACCGTGTTCTGAACCTGACGCTTGATGTCGCCATTGGGGTCAATCTTGGTGATGGGAGTGTCGGGAGATACCTTTTCACGTTGTGCCTTGTGGAGTCCATATTTCTCTTCAAGCTCGGTAGTGATCTTCTTGCTTCGGCGGAACAGGAAAGACTGGTCAAGGCGTTTGCCCTGCTCGTTGACATTGACGGTCACTATATGTATATGGTGGCGGTCGATGTCTTCGTGCTTATATATAATGAAGGGTTGCTCTCCGAAACCGAGTTTGTCGAGATACTCGCGGGCCAGAATTTCAAAATCCTGATCCGTGAGCCTGTCATCCGGATGCGGGTTGAGTGAGATATGGAGAACCGGCTTCTTTGTCCTGCCCATCCTGGGCATAAAAGCCTTGAAGTTCTCCGCCATAGCTCCAATGTTTATATTGCCGTCTGCCGGCAACACTATCTTATTGGCTCCCAACACACGTCCGTGTGCCTCGTTCATCTTCTCCGCGTTGTATGCAAGGGCTCCGTAAAGGCTGCTGCCTATAGAGATTTTTGCGACCACACCTCATCAAACTTGACGGTGAGAGCCTTGACCTCGGCCAAGATGTTAGCCATTTCGATTGTGGCTTTTTCAAGTCTGTAGAGATATTGCATCGCTTTCTTTTCGCTGAACTCCGTGCGCAACTCCTTTACGATAAGGTTGTAGTTCACACCCACAGTGCGGAACTGGGCGAAGAACTCCGAGAGTTTGGCGCAGTATGTCGCCAGCGATTTGTCTGTAACAAGCACTTTGAAAGGCTTGCCGAACAATACTTGTTTGATAAAGGTGGACTTTACCGTCTCATTCGCCTTATCCATCATGTGAACCAGCATGTCAAGCTCGGATGTGTTGAAGCGAACCTTAACAAGATGGTCACACCTGTCCGGGAGCGGAGGTCGTCCGCCCTTGAATGATTTTTCCATGTTGTCTGGGATTTTTGTTTGTTATCGCAACGCGATTTTTCTATACCATGCGCCGCAGGCATCCTTTGGGAAATTCGACTTTGGAGAATTTCCTTGTCCCACACGGGCAAGGTTGTTTCGGTAGGGCTTGGGCCCTCGAAACCTTTTCAGGTCCCTGAAAAGACACCTTGCTGTGTTCCGTTGAACACGTCGTAACTGAGAGAAGAAGCTACCTTATAATGATGGGCTAAAATGCCTGTGTGTTTTCGCCTTGGTGCCGGTCTTCATCAGGCGTATAATATAAGGTGTGTGCGGGAGCATGGATTTTATCTCTGTTGCACATTGCAAAGTTACTGCCATTTCGGTGGTCTGCCGCGCCCTCGTCACGGAAAAGAACGGAACCAAAACGGAATATCACGGAACATGCCCGAAATAATTTGGAACGTATAATGAAATGCCCTTAACTTTGCATCGTAAATGAACGACAAGCCCCCGTGTTCAGGCCGAGAGGATGACTCGGGTACGCGGTCGCCGTTTACCGCCCGCATACATATAATAAGCGGGCTTATCTGCGGTGAGGAAGCCGCGCTGAAATGGCCGGAGCACGCGCTCCATCAGCTATGAAGCACACAATACAAGACTAAAGCCTTGTAAATCAGCCGTAACCTAAGGTTGTTTGATTGGCTGATCAATTAGTTGCTTGGCCGGATAATGAGTTGGCTCGCCGACTATCAAGTTAATTATCCTGCTAATCAGATAGATAACTTTCCGGATAGTTAGCTGGATAGTTGACCAACTATTGTATTGTAAGTCTATCGGATTTGCCGGTCTATATTCCGATATGCTGACGGCTAATCGGCTATTCGGCTAATCAGTCATTTGACTAATTAGCCGAATAGCTAACC
>NZ_CAJMXD010000394.1:0-2625 GCF_905219685.1 Barnesiella sp. CU968 | reverse complement strand
TTTTAAGTACCACCAAAAAACTAACTCAAAGCCATGTCGATACACAAAATTACACCTTTTCTCTCGGATATCAAAGATTTTTTCAATAATTCCGATATGACAGCTGCCATGCATATCATAAGTTCGATTCTTGCTCAGATCAAAATGACCGAGCAAGACACGCTTGCAGTAAAAAGCAAGCGCAACTGCGTCTATCGGTTGCTGACAGTATTCCAATGTCTCCTTCTTTTCCCATGTTTCGGCATCAAAAACGCAAACCGTAATCAGAAGTATGGCATTCTTGATTCGTTGATCAAGACCAGAAAGGATGTCTTCTACCGCTTCATGGAAAATCCNNACATAAACTGGCGAAAGGCTCTCTGGCATATATCGGTACAGCTGTGGAACAGGATACATCTCCGTACTGACCATAAGGCAGACGAGGNTTGTCTGATTCTTGACGATACGAACCACGAGAAGACAGGCCGGACTATCAAGAAAATAGGAAGAGTCCATTCTCATCTTGCCCACAAGGCGGTGCTGGGTTTCAAATGTCTCTGTATGGCGGTCACCGATGGGGTATCGCAGATTCTTCTCGACTTCGCCATCGTCGGGGAGAAGGGAAAGAAAGGCAATTACGGCATGAGCGACAAAGAACTCAAACGTCGACATACCACCAAACACGTCAGCGAGGTGCTCCGTCAGAGGGAGAAGGAATACGACATGTCCAAGATAGAACTTGCCANAGATATGATAAAGAGGGCTGTCAAACGGGGCATAAGGTTCAGCTATGTATTGGCTGACAGCTGGTTCACCAATAAAGATATTANCCGGTTCATTCATGGCCGACATATAAAATGCCATTGGCTCGGCATGATAAAGGTCGGCGAGAACGGCAAGACAAAATACCATACCGAACATGGGGATCTCACGGCTCCCGCACTTGTGAAGCTTGGCAAAAAACTCAAAAAGCATCGAGGTGCCTTTGCTCGGAAAGTATTTATCGCCCACAACATCATTGAAGGTGATAACCGCTGAGCGGAGTTGTCACCCCCGCTCTAATCTCTCCTTCCATCAACTGCACAATTCTGAGTTGTGCGGTTGCCTGTATATTAGCTAAAGCTACAAACAAAAAGATTATTTTGNAAATTTACGTGCCATATCGTTGAGCAATTATTTCTTCTACCTACCACTATAACATTATGTCCCAATGAAACACTATGGGTTCATAGATTGTGACCGATGCCAGAAGTAGCCCTTATAATCAGAATATTCAGCTTTACTTCATGATAGCGGAGTTTGCTCCGGATTGTTCACCAACCTCGTTGCCACGTTGTACTTTTTTGCCATATCCGAAAGTATAGGTTACAGAGAGGTTTAAGCGGCGATGAAAGTTATTCCCATTGACAAATCGTGTTTCCGAATATAACGGAGTTGATAATGTATTTGTGGCACATAGCCAGTCGCTGCGAAATAGATTCATTGCGCTGACTCGTATATTCCAGTTTGAACGACTCCATCCTGCGAGAATCTGATAGAAGTCACGATCTTTATAGACTACGCCACGATTGCCTTGAACCGTAAGATTTCTTGTTTGATATGAAGCCTGAAAATAGAAATTCCCAAGATAATATGTCGCAGAGGCATTACAGGAAAAGGGACTTCGTGTTATGTCAAACAATCCGGTCATACGATAGAATGATACGGACGGTGAGGCCGCAAGCTGTAGATTGCCGTTCAACAACTTGTAATTGAATGATATGCCTATTTGAGTACGGTTATAGTCACCGTCAGTTTCAAAACCTCGTAGCAATGCTGTTCCGTTATTGTATGGCTTGTAAACAGGTACATACAGATTGTATTCTCCGAAGTATTGGGCAAAAGCCGAAGCTGAGAATTTATTAGACGGCATCCAGTTATAAGACAAATTCAACGTAATCTGTCGTGACAACCCGAGATCGGGATTCCCTGTATAATACAACAGTTCGTTTTGCTGAAGAATATTGGGCGTTTTTTCACTGGCACCGGGATAGTTTGCCCCGAAGTGAAAATATGCCCTGAAAGAATGCTTTTGGGATGGAGAAAATCCGGCTGACAGATTTATGAGCGGATATACCTCGGAAATGGACTGGTCGTTGATTCTGTTTCTCTCCCATTGTAGTGCGACATCAGTACTCACATTCCATATGTTATTGGAAAAATTGTAACCGAGTGCAGCACCGGCATAAGTGTCTGAAAAATCATTGTCGTATGGTGAAGTACCTAAATAGCTTACATCATTTGATGTTGAGCCAAACCATGCCCGTAAAAAGGCATTTTGCCGGTCGCTGATTTCCTTGTATAGAGTAGCACTTCCTCTTAATTGCCAGACGTTTTCCTCGGATTCATTCATAATACCATCATTATCAGCAGAGGTCTTATAACGATATGAATAATCCGTATGTCCGTAATTTATTCCCGGAGATATGCTTAGATGAAAATTGCGCGGCAAAATGAAATAGTAATTGCCTGACCATACAAGATAACGGCTCGTATAAGGCTCGCTCCGTTCATATGAATACTTACCGAACTGTTCAGGTTCATACGACAAATTACCTGCGGTTTCGGCTATCGGTGACTGGTCAAAATTAAAACCGATTGTATTAG
>NZ_CAJMXD010000393.1:0-2631 GCF_905219685.1 Barnesiella sp. CU968 | reverse complement strand
CTGTTGAATAGTCTTCGCTTACGACCGTTTTAGAATTGGCATATACATCCTGTCCAAACATCTCGAAATGCTTATGCTCTATGACTCGTGTATAAGGCACATCATGTCCTGTATAGTTCACCACGGCATTTCCTTGATAATTTGGAATCTTTTCTACCCTGGTTTTAAACACCACTGTCCGCCAGTCAAGTTTCCCTAATTTATAGTCAAAATATTCATCTAATGCCCCTGTATAGACCAATTTTGACGCTATGTCACGCCACGATTCCGAATATGGCTTTCCTGTATGAGGACAGTTTGATGAAAAAAAATCAGTTTTGCACAAACACTCAGTCCCTTCCAACAGTCCATCTATAAGCTTGTTATACCCGCCTATTGGTATGCCCTGATAATCATCATTGAAATAATTGTTATCAAATGTCATTCTTACGGGAAGACGACGTATTATAAATGCCGGAAGCTCCTTGCAGTCACGCCCCCATTGCTTTTCAGTATAACCTTTTATCAATTGTTCGTATACATCCTTGCCAATAAGCGCCAGCGCCTGCTCTTCCAGATTGCGCGGTTCCGAAACTCCTTCGGTTTTCATCCTTTCAATAGCCTCCATCCGCTGCAATTCCAATTTAGTCATAGCTTCCTGAGGTGTCTTCACTCCCCACATCTGATAGAAAGTATTCATATTGAACGGAAGATTATATATTTTTCCATCCGGAACTACAGCTATCGGAGAGTTGGTATACCGGTTAAACGGAACAATCGAGTTGACAAAATCCCAGACTTCTTTATTGGATGTATGGAAAATATGTGCGCCATACTTATGAACATTTATACCTTCGATATTCTCGCAATAAACATTTCCGCCCAAATACGGACGCTTATCAATAACCAACACCTTGCGACCAGCCTGTTTTGCTTTATAAGCGAACGTTGCACCAAAAAGCCCGGAGCCAACGATAAGATAGTCATACTTATCCATGTTATTCTAAAAAAAGTAGAAACTATGAAACCTGTCTTTTCTCTATCCGATTCTGTTACGTAATATTGAGATAAATACCCTTTGACATCTATTTAATATGTACTTCCTGGAAAATCCCATCCTCCGCATTAAATTCACGCACCTGCCAAGCAATAGAAACTTTCGGTGCACAAATAATCTGACAAGTTGAATGTAATGTTCTTCCAGCTTGACATGAACCTTGTGTTTTATAAAAAATAGTTCCGCTCTACTGAACACCTCGATACGCGTTAGAATCCTGTCATCACTTTTGGTTACTGACACTGATCCTTTTCTTGTTGTCACACAATATATCTCGCGTTCGTCAACCAATATTTTTTTTGCGTAGAAACCGGTTAAATAACCAAATGTCGTATCATTATGTATTACAGTTTCATCAAACCTTATATCATAGCGGTCAATCAGACTTTTGCTTATGATCTTGCACCATGGCTCACCAAAAAGGAATCTTAAATTATTCGCATCTGAATCACTTCCGTTCAAATACATGTCGACATACCTGTTCAAATGGTCTGCACGATTCGACATTACGCCGGAATCCGTATCGCGAGATACTCCCTTGAAGAATGCGATGTCAAAGTTTTTCAGTGAATATTCACTAAGTATAGTCGGAAAATCTTTCTCGAAATAGTCATCTGCATCTGCAAAAATCACATATTTTCCCTTGGCATGACTGAGACCTATGTTCCTTGCCTTGCCACCACCTCCGTTAACTCCTGTATCATACCACTCAACCCAGTCATACTCTTCCCGTAACTTATCATATTCGCCAAGATCTCTAAAAGAACAATCATCAACAACGATGACCTGCAAATCATCGCGTCGCGGCACGCTCTTAAGCAATCTCCTTAAAAGAAACGGAATATTATAGTGTGGTATTAGCAGCGTATAATTATAATTCATCACCGGAAAACAATCTTAATCAGGCTCTTAATATAAGATTATTTTATATTTGAAGCAATTCCTTTATTTTGGGAGATAATGCCAAAGGTGTCCTGTTTTCCATCATCTCTTCATAAAGCATATCTATTCTCTCCTCGAATTTCTCAAAATTATTTTCATATTCATCCTTTGCAAAAGCAAGAATATCCATCAACTTTTGAAAATGGTCTTCCGGGGAATCATAGATATACGAGAATATCTTATCCTTATTTTTAAACTGATTTACAGTTCCTATAGCCGGTACTATCGTGTTTATATGTTTACATATGGCATGAATGACAACTCCACTGTTCAAGGCAGACTTGACATCATAAGGCAACAATATCAAGGAATGCGAATCTATGAGGGCATCTACTTCATCTGCAGTTATGTACCGGGATATCAAGGTAATATTAGATATATCCTTTGCCTCATTTTTCAAATATGCCTCATATCGGGCATCCATGGCATTTCCTGCAATTGTAAATCCAATGTCATTGAATCTGCGGGCAAGCTCATATATCATCTCTATATTTTTGTATGGTCGTAAATGTCCAAAAAACAAAATCGAAAACCTGTTCTTATTCCCTTTGTCACATTTTGGTTTACAGATATAAGTCGGAGGTGGTATCAGCACTGTTTTGTTCAAAATCTTTTTTCCGAATGTTTCATTTAGAACATAATTACTGTCAGCT
>NZ_CAJMXD010000392.1:0-2655 GCF_905219685.1 Barnesiella sp. CU968 | reverse complement strand
CATGCGAAGGGAATAATAATAGACGAGAACCTTGTGATAGCCGGTTCTACAAATTTTGACTACCGCAGTTTTGAAAACAATTTCGAATGCAGCCTTATGATTTATGACAAGGAGGTCAACAGAAAAATGCGCGACATTTTCTTCAATGACGTAAAATCATGCACGAAACTCACTTTCAACGCATGGCACAAACGCCCTATTTTCCAAAGAATACTCGAATCGATAGTGAGACTCGTGTCTCCCATTCTCTGACCGGACTGCCGCCTGTGACGGCGGACTCTCATTCCTCTACTCCCTTCCAGTCCGGAGTTAAGACATATCTCTCCTGCAACACCGCTCCGTCACGGTCAAACAGGACCTTGTGCGGATAACCTCCGACATCAAACATCGCAGTCAGTCTTCCATACGTCTCATGGTCAAGATAAAGCGATTCATCTCCTTCAAGATATTTTGCCACAACCATGTCGTAACTTTCTCTGTCTGTTATCTCTTCGCCGGTGACGTAAACAACCACCCAGTCGGGATTGTCGCGAAATTTAACCCGGACATCACGCGTCGCCGCCATCTCTTTCAGACAAGGCGGACATAAGGAAGCCCAGAAATCAAGCACAACCCTCTTTCCGGCGTACTTTGCAAGCAACCCTTTCAGCATCTTCCCTTCGGGAGTGTCGCGCACTTCGTAGCGGTCTTTCCTGAACATCTGACGCGCATATCGCTCTACCCCTTTCCGGACCTCGGGATTTGGAAGATAAGAGGCGGCAACCGTATCTACTATGGCGAGAGCCTCTTCCACATTCTTCGCTTTTTCAAGAAGTCCCCCTTTGCATAATGTGCGCGCGACGGCAAGCTGGGCAAGCATCGGCATTCCCGAGACACCTAAAAACATATTCATGGCATCATATCGCTTCATATATTTCATCACTGCGTCTTTATAATCGCGTGCCCTCGATTTGCCGGCATTCTCGCCCATGCGACTCAGCAAGGAAGAGGATGCCAGATTCTTAACAAGACCGCTGGGCCATTTCTGCGCCATGATATAATTGTCATCAGTAAGCAACGCCTCTCTCAAGGGCGTATAATCTTCAGGTGACTCAGGCTCCAGAAATTTCTCGTTCAGCATTAGCCAGTACGCCTTCTGAAACACAGGATAATTCGCGAGTATCCGCCTGCCGACAACAGAGAGGTCCGATGACTCAAGATAAGCGTCAAGCTCTTTGCGCCACACCGAATCCGAAGCTTAGTACATAGCCCTTGCCTCGGCAGGAGCAAAGGAGGAGTCATTTTCCATCTTTCTGTTGATTTCATCCAGATCAGCTATTTTCGGAGCACGGGCGAGATCATTGTTGACCTGTGCCAGTTCACCTGAAAAGAGACATTCGCCGGTTTCGGCATCGAACCGCATTGTCAATGACTTGCCCGGTTCGAGATAAACATCCGGTAAATCATTTCCCGCATACCCTTTCACTGTGAGTATGCGTGGAGAAGTCAGCCTGAGCCAGTCCCGGAAACCCGCATCATCGAAATCCGTACTGAACGAACGGAATTGGGATTCACCTGTAATTATATCATCCTTGTAAATCAAGAGATTCCCCACATGGAAATGAGCCTTTCTGCTGCCGGCACGTCTCGCGTTGTCAATTTTTCCGGAAAACTCGGCAAGCCCGGATGTGAAGAATTCCTCATTGTCGAGCACTTTCAGCACTTCCTGTTTTCCACGGCATCCGCACATTATCAACAAAACAAGAAAAGAAAAAACAATATTTATCCGTAATGTCATATCCAAAGAGTATTTTACATGTGACAAAAATACCTAAATTCCGCTTCATTCGCAACAATTGAAACCGATTTTTCGAGATATGCCGGCAAACTTTTCAGAAACAGGTCCATATAATGACAAAAGAGGTGACTGTTGTCAGTCACCTCTTTAATATTTTGAATAAAACCGTTCGGATTACTCAGCTTTTGCTTCCTCGGCGGCAGGAGTCTCCTCTGCCTTGGGTGCCTCTGCAGCAGCCTCGGCGGGAGCGGCAGCTTTCTTTGAGCGAGAACGACGTGTGGTTTTCGCTTTCTTGGGAGCTGCAGCCTCAAGCATGTTCTCGTTGAAATCAACGAGTTCAATCATGCACATTTCTGCGTTGTCGCCAAGACGATGACCGGTCTTGATAATACGAAGGTAGCCACCGGGACGGTCTGCCACTTTCTCTGCGATAACTCCGAAGAGCTCCTTCACGGCGTCCTTATTCTGGAGATAGCTGAACACGAGACGGCGATTTGCCATATCGTCCTTCTTCGACCGTGTGATCAGAGGCTCAGCGAACACGCGGAGAGCCTTGGCCTTAGCCACAGTCGTAAAAATTCTCTTATGCTGGATAAGAGCTATCGCAAGGTTAGAAAGAAGTGCCTCGCGGTGTCCTTTCTTGCGACTGAGGTGGTTGAATTTTTTATTATGTCTCATGGGGAATTAGTCTTTATCTAATTTATATTTCGAAATATCCATTCCAAAGGAAAGGTGAAGTTTCTCAAGAAGCTCGTCGAGTTCGCTGAGCGATTTCTTTCCGAAGTTGCGGAACTTGAGCAGATCGTTCTTGTTGAAAACCACAAGTTCACCGAGTGTCTCCACTTCCGCGCTCTTCAGGCAGTTGAGGGCACGAACCG
>NZ_CAJMXD010000391.1:0-2660 GCF_905219685.1 Barnesiella sp. CU968 | reverse complement strand
CAACCATAAAAGACCTCAAGGAAGCCACAAGATTCACTATATAAAAAATTTCGAATTAAATTTAAACAGTTTCTTAGAGCTTGTTTAAAAATAAAACGAAGTCAGGATTTCACAATTCCGACTTCGCTCGCATTAAAAATTTCTTTCTAATACAATGAATAAAACACAGTGCAAATACAATAATCGTAACTATATAACAAAACCCGTTGCAAAAAGGTTTGCGGATTCGTTATTTTTCTGAAGTTGTTTTTTACAACCTGCCTGATCAAGAATGTCTACGAGTGAATGAACTCAGGCGTTCGACACCTGCTCCGTATGCGCAGTAAAGTCAATACAACACATTAAAGCTGCCGGAATGCTGATTTCTGAGCATTTTTTACTAACTTTGCCCGTCAATAGAATCAAGTGGCACAAAAATTCCACGCTCAATATAAAATCACTTTGCGCACCGGGACTTTTTGCGCTCGTTCTGTTTTATACTTACTTGATATTTATGGTGTTAAAAAAATATTTTATCATCCTGTTTTTAGCCGTGCTCCAGTTTGCGGCATCCGCGCAGCGTCCGATGTCAACAACCGGAGAAAAGCCTGGAGGAACCGGGAAGCAGTCTGACCTCGGGAATAAGGATAACGTAAAGAGCAAAACAACCTACAAACAGGGAAACGCATGGAAACTGTCTTATCCCCTCGGCAATCATGAGGAAGCGGACATCGACACCCTCCTGTATAACTATCAGCGGCAGTTTGTGCCGGCGATGAATTCCGATGCATGGGCAACAACCGGCTCTTTCGCGGCTGAAGGCATAAACATGCTTTACTTCCAGCGTCCGCAGCCTTCGGCATTCCTGTTTGAAGACGCGCTGAACTACTGGTTGCCGACATTCAGAAAGGAGAAATTCTATAACGTATATATACCTATGACGCTGTTGTCGTATAATTTCGGCGGCAACCGCGATAACCACACAGATAGGCTGAAAGGTATATTCGCTGGAAATGTAAACCGCAAGATAGGAATTGGTGCGAACATCGATTATCTGTACACCAAAGGGGCGTATAACAGTCAGGCAGCTAAAAACCTCATTTACGGGTTTCAGGGATATTACACCGGCAACCACTATGAGATGCAGGCTTTCCTGAATCACTACAATTCANAGAATCAGGAAAACGGAGGTATAACCGATGACCTCTATATCGAAAACCCTGCTGTGCTCCAGGGAGGTGTCGACAAAATCGAGCCCAAGAGCATCCCGACAAGACTGAACGGAGCCCAGAACAGGCTCGTTGGTGCGGAATTCTATATGTCGCACGCGTATAAGATCGGTTTCTGGCGCGATGACACGCAGGAAGGAGACACAATCGAGCGCATGACACTTGTGCCTGTGACCAAATTCATATATTCTTTCGATTATAAGTATAACCACCGCACTTTCAAAAACACTCGCGCCGAGGAAGCATCACAATTCTGGGCAAACACCTATTTCAACCCTGATTACACCCTCGATGACACTCATTACTGGTCTTTCTCCAACACTCTTGGCATCTCGATGATCGAGGGATTCCAGAAATGGGCTAAATTCGGTTTGTCCGCATATGCGACCTATGAGTTCGACAGGTTCAAACAGTCTTATCTACTTCCTCAGCCGTCTGAAAATCCTGCGGAACTCTCACCCATTCCGGAGGGGGCGTCACTTGAGCCGGAAAAGAAACGCAACAGATTATGGGTAGGTGGCAGACTTGAAAAAATGAAAGGTTCGTTGCTGCGCTATGCCGCCAATGCCAAATTCGGTCTTATGGGGGATGCCGCAGGTGATCTCGACATCGACGGTTATGTTGAAACACGCTTCCGACTCGGTAAAGACACAGTAAGAATCTCCGCTGAGGGATTCTTCAGGAACCAGACTCCGTCATATCTCCTGCGCCATTATATATCCAACCATTTCACATGGAACAATGATTTCGGCAAAACCCGCTCATTCCGTGTCGGAGGACATCTTCATATCCCCTGGACAAAAACAGACCTGCGTGCAGGCGTGGAGAATATACAGAATTGCGTGTATTTCAATCAGAATTCAGTTCCCAGTCAATATGGCGGAAGCGTGCAGATTTTTTCAGCATCCATTGACCAAAAACTTAAGTTCGGCATATGGAACTGGAACAACACCGTAACTTATCAGGCATCATCCAATCAGGATGTGATTCCGTTGCCGGCTCTTAGCGTCTACAGCAACATGTTTCTGGGATTCACCGCATTCCGTGTGCTTCACATGCAGATAGGCGTGGATTGCGATTATTATACGAAATACAGGGGATATGATTACCAGCCGGCAACAATGTCTTTTCATGTGCAGGGAGAAAACCCGATATGGGTGGGAAATTTTGCCGTTGCCAACGCATATGTCACCGCAAAACTCTATAAAGTCCGCTTCTTCGTACTCTGGAGCCATGTGAATCAAGGACTTTTCGGTAGCAATTACTTCTCCCTCCCGCACTACCCTATCGATCCCCGCCAGCTGAGATTCGGTCTGTCAATAGATTTCGCCAACTGACAGCAGTGGCATGCAAGCAATAACGTTTCCGATACTATTGGCGGTGTGTCAAAATTGATAAAATTTGACACACCGCCTTTATTTTAGCCGGATGGCGAGGATGCTGTCAGAATGG
>NZ_CAJMXD010000390.1:0-2665 GCF_905219685.1 Barnesiella sp. CU968 | reverse complement strand
GCATTGCGTCAGACTCATTTTGAAGAAATGCAGGCGATCCTAATCCGTACAGTCCGTGCATACGCTGCCGACCGTTTTCCTCCAAAGAAAAAGGTCAATTCATCGAAGTACTCATATTTTAGGGCAGATTTGGAATCGTTGTCAGAACTTGGGTATGCAAAAACGCAAAAGGAGATTGTCGAATTTTTACTGCAGGAATATCGATTCCGTCCATCTCTTGCTAAAGAATTGAGGTCTATAAAACTGGTTACGGACAATGAGTAAGAAGTCGATACGGTTTTTTCAATGACCGCGAGGTGAGGGCGGTCTGGGATGACGAGAACAACTGCTGGTGGTACTCGGCTACTGACGTTGTTCGTGCTATCAATGATGAGCCTGACTATACGAAGGCAGGTAATTATTGGCGTTGGCTTAAACGCAAGCTGAAACAGGATGGCGTTCAGTTCGTGAGTGGCACTCACAAACTGAAAATTGTCGCTGCTGACGGTAAGCAATACAACAGCGATGCGCTGTCGGCTGAGGATATTATTCTTCTTGCCAAGCATTATCCAAACAACCGGGCGAGCGGGCTCCTCGACTGGTTTACCTATAGCGACAATACTATCGATGGTCAGAGCCGCAAGAAGGCATATACTCTGTTTGAAAGCGGGTTGCTGAATTCGCTTGAACCGAGGAGCATGAAATGTCTGCAACAGATTCACGCCTACTTGTTCGGCGGTCTATATGGGTTTGCAGGACAGATAAGAAACAAGAATATATCGAAGGGCGGTTTCACTTTTGCCAACTGTCTACATTTCCAGACCATCATTCCGACTATCGAATGTATGCCGGAAACATCGCTTGACGAAATTGCCGACAAATATGTCGAGATGAACGTGATACATCCGTTTATGGAAGGGAACGGACGCAGCACGCGCATCTGGCTCGACCTGATGCACCGTCGCTCGCTGAAACTGTGCGTAGACTGGAGCCGGATTGATAAGAATGAATATCTTACAGCGATGAGAGAAAGCGTTATTGACTCAACCCATATCAAAGCCTTGCTGAAAGGTGCGCTGACCGACAAGATCAATGACCGCGAGATGTTTATGAAAGGAATCAACTACTCATATTATTACGAGGAAGAGTAGGCTTACTCTCTAATACCGTCTATGCGTATCGGCGGGCAAAAGTTACGCAGAATATTTGAATTTTGCCTGTAATTTGCCTGTAGAAAATAAAAGAAGCGACTTAACTTGGTGATGTTCACTTTGTTAAGTCGCTTTTGTGGTGCCCAGAACAGGAGCACGAATATTAGATCATGTTAGACTGAGATGAAATTTGATTAAATTCTTGACATTGCCATAATCCACTGTATTCGATTATATTAGCGTAATTTGGATGATTTTGGCTAATTTGAAAAATCTATCTTGATTTAGTTAAATCCAATCTTGGTTGACACGGCGTTGACACGAAAGCTATTGTGTATGTCAGCCGTATTGACTAATTTTGTGTTGGAAATAATAATCACTCTCCTATGGCAACACTCACTCGTAATATCACGAAGGGTACCAACCCTATGGGGAAGGCGGAGCTTCTGCTGCGTCTTTCTGTATCGCGCAATCTTGTAGTCCGCCTGAAGACTAGGCTTTGGATGGATCCCTCGCGCTTTGACAATGGAACATTCTCCTTACCCAAAGACCCGACGGCACGCGCCGAAATTCGTGCGATAGAGGACAGGCTGATCGACATTGAGCGGTTCCTTATCAATCTCTGCGAGAAAACACCATCCGATACGCTGACAAAGGATTTCGTTGTTGTTCAGTATGACTTGTTTCTGCATCCGAAACCGGAAAAGCAGAAACGGCAACCGCGTGAGCCTAACTTCTTCGACATATTTGAAGATTACATCGCAAAGAAAAATATTTCGGAGTGGCGCATCAAGTACTTGCGAGTCTTGAAACGCGCACTGATGCGATACGAGTTGTATGTCCGGGCAAATGGGCGTGGTCGCTATAAAATCAAACTTGATGACTTTACAGTCGATGATGTCAACAGTTTCGAGAAGTTTCTGCGCTCTGAGCATAAGATAAGCGAGAAATATCCGGAGATATATCAGGTTGTCCCTGCTGACACCCATACCACACGTAAGAAACCGAAACCTCAACCCAAAGGGGATAATACCATTATTGGACTGTTCGGACTGATGAGGGCATTCTATCGGTGGTGTCGTGAACAAGAACTTACCACCAATGATCCGTTTGCCAAATATAACGGTAAGACTACCGAGGTTTATGGCACTCCTTACTATATCACAATCGAAGAACGAGACCGCATTGCCGACTTTGATATGTCTGCAAATCCGGCATTGGAAATTCAGCGTGATATTTTTATCTTTCAGTGCTTGATCGGATGCCGAGTTTCTGACCTGATGGCGATGACTCCGGCAAGCATTATCAACGATGCCATAGAATATATGCCTCAAAAGACAAAGGGAGAGCGTCCGCAAGTTGTAAGAGTGCCACTTAATAACCGCGCCAAAGCATTGGTTGAGAAATATGCCGGATGCGATGACTTGAACGGCAAACTCTTCCCTTTCATCAGCTCTCTTTAGTAGATGACAAAAATTAAATTTATGCTGTTAAACACTTAATTTTCAGTCGATTAAATTTGCAAAAGTCCCTGA
>NZ_CAJMXD010000389.1:0-2679 GCF_905219685.1 Barnesiella sp. CU968 | reverse complement strand
GTATTTTATTTGTCAATACAATTAAATTAGTTAACTTTGCGGCATGAAAAAGTTGCTCTTCATATCAGTTTTTCTTATTCTGCTTTCATCATCGGAATCTTGTCTTGCCGTGAAGTGGCCTTTGCCGCGAGTGGAACTTCGCTCCCTTGACAACGCTATGAGAGAGTCAGGTAAATATTCAAAACGGAATGCCATTAAACTTGATTCTCTTAAAATGCGTCTTTCGGAAAAAAGACTGTCTGGATCTGCACGAATAGAGACCTTGATAATGATGTCGCGTTTTTGCCGTCAGAATATGTCGGATTCCTCACTCAGATATTCCGCAATGGCGGTGGATGCGTCGCGTATATACGGAAGTCTCAGAGAACGTTACCTGGCATCGCTTGTATATACGGATGCTCTTGCAGCAGCCGGATTCTTCAGTGAGGCAATATATGATTATGATTCCCTGGCAAATATACATGTAGATAAAGACAGCAGGATAGAGTTCTTTAAAGTGGGAAGACGTCTTTATTCCAACCTTAGCAATTATGTGGATGATGAAAGCAATATGGCGGCATATTATGAAGACCGTTATGTTGCGTGTGATGATAGTCTTGTGGCTCTGATGCCGGAGAATGACAATTTTCGTAAATTTATTATTGCGGAGAGGATGGTGGCTAACGGGAAATTTGCCGCAGCACGGAATGTTCTGAAAAAACTGATGGCAGAGCTTGGTCCGAACAGTAATATTTACGGCATGACAGCTTTTCAGCTTGCATCGGTTTACAAGAGTGATGGAGATCAGACTCAGTATGCCGCCTATCTTGCCAAAGCAGCTGAAAGCGACATTGTGTGTAATGTGAGAGAAGGTTTTGCACTGCCGGCATTGGCGGCGTGGCTGTACGAACAGAATGAGTTTGCCATGGCTTTCCGTTATATCAACTTCGCTCTCGAAGAGGCGTATAAGGGGAATGCCAGGGTGCGGATGGTAAGCATGGCAAGATGGGTGCCTGCCATAGACGAGGCTTACAGATGCCAGATCAGTGCTTCGCGAAATGAATGGCTATTGTTCGCTGCGGTGTCCACAACCCTGTTTGTCGCTCTCGCCGTGATGACATTCTTCCTTTTCAAGCAAATAAGCAAAAGCCGCGCAAGCCAGAAAGCCCTCGCGTCTACATCAAGGATGAAAGATGCATATATCGGTAATTTTATAGGACTTTGTTCCACATATTCCGAAAAATATTATTCCTTATTAAAACTTGTTGACAGGAAAATATCATCAGGTCAGGCTTCTGAGTTGCTCAAAACAATAAAGTCCGGGAAGATAGGTGAAGGCGAGAATGAGGATTTCTACAAAGAGATAGACTCAGTGGTGCTGACTCTGTATCCAGATTTCGTGGAAAAGGTGAACGAACTTCTTGAACCCGTGGAACGGGTTCGGTTAAAAGGAGGGCAGTTGACACCGGAGCTGCGCATCTACGCATTTGTGAGGTTGGGAGTGTCTGAAAGTACACGGATTGCGAGGATTCTCAATTATTCGGTAAATACGGTTTATGCTTATCGCAACAGAATGCGTAACCGAGCAATAGACAGAGAGCATTTCGAAGAAAATGTGCTTAAAATAGGTATTGATGACAATTGAGAGTGAGTTCGGGATAGCGAATTCTGACGATTTTTGGAATATGAAGGAAATTATGATTTTGATTATTGGGGAATTATTATTAAATTTGCGTGTTGAAAAAGAATAATAAGTAAAAATCCCCCAGAGGGAGTTATAGAATACAGAAATGGCAAATAACAAAAACGAACAGCAGGAAGATTCAACAATCGAGAAGCTGAACTCCAATCTTACTTCTGCAAGTGAGAAGATTGCAAACAACTCCAAGGTTATCTACATAGTGATAGCAGCGGTGGCTGTTGTTGCCGCGTTGATTCTCAGTTACATTTTCTTCTTCCGCAATCCTAAGGTGAACAGAGCTTTCGAAGCTTACAATCAGGTGGAGATATCCGCTGCCGGTAATGATTCCGTGGCAGCCGTGGAATATAAGAAAGTCGCCGACAAATATTCCGGTACGGATGCCGGCAAGCTTGCATACCTTAGTGCAGCTGAATCGCTCTACAATACCGGCAAATACAAAGAGGCTATTGCATGTCTTGACAATTTCTCCTCTTCTGAGTCCGTGCTTGAGTCAAACGCAATGGTTCTCAAAGGAGACTGCTTTGTAAACATCAAGAAATATGACGATGCTCTCGGTTGCTACGCCAAGGCAATCAAGAAGGCTGGAGTCAACGAACAGATTGTTCCGAGAGTCCTTCTTAAGGAAGCCAACGTATATGATGAGCAGAAAAAATATGACAAGGCGCTCGAATGCTATGAGTCAATCTCGAAAGACTATCCGACATTCGAGCCTGGCAACGGCACTACAATCAAGGCATATATAGAACGTGAGAAAGCGCGTCTCGGTAAATAAGCCGTAGTAATGAGTTGAGTGTATAAAAGGCAAATACATTTCCATAAAATAATAAAACATTTGCTTATTTTATGAAAAGGGGTTTCGGCTTTCGAGCCGGAACCCTTTTCTTTCCGGTTGGTATTGTCGATAAAAATCTGTATCTTTGTAATTAAGAAGTTGTACATTTCAAAGTGGGATCTATGATTTCTGTCGGTTGACTGATCATCGGAAGAATCTGTAATAC
>NZ_CAJMXD010000388.1:0-2683 GCF_905219685.1 Barnesiella sp. CU968 | reverse complement strand
TTCTTTATAATGTTTTTTTCGTAATAAATTTAAACAGTTTCTCAATCGATTTATCATGAAAGAAAGCAATGAAATACCGGTTCTGTTGCTTACCGGTTATCTTGGCAGTGGCAAAACCACACTGCTCAACCACATTCTCACAAACGAGCGAGGCATACGTTTCGCAGTTATCGTAAACGACATAGGCGAAGTCAACATCGACGCCGACCTTATCCAGAAAGGGGGTATCGTGGGACAGGATGATTCAGGAGACCTCGTCGCCCTCCAGAACGGCTGCATATGCTGCACGCTACGCACTGACCTTATCAGACAGATATCAGATCTCATAGAATCGGCACGGTTCGACTATATAGTCATCGAGGCAAGCGGCGTGTGTGAGCCTGCGCCTATCGCCCAGACCATATGCTCGATGGAACAGATGGTGAATCCGGCACGCACCGACATCATCCGTCCGCGCATGGATGCCATCGTCACGGTTGTCGACGCACTACGCATGAAAAGTGAATTCGGATGCGGAGAAAACCTCGACAAAGAGAGAATCGAAGAAGAAGACATAGAGAATCTGATAATCGAACAGATAGAATTCTGCAACATTATCCTTCTGAACAAGATTTCAGAGGTCACACAAGATGAAGCAGCCCATATAAAAGCGGTAATACGTGCTTTACAGCCCAAGGCAAGAATTATGGAATGCGATTATTGTGATGTGAACCTCAGCGAAATCATCGACACACGGATGTTTGATTTCGAGGATGTGGCGACATCCGCCACCTGGGTCGAGAAAATAGAGAAACCCGCAGAAGAACAGGAACACCATCATCATCACGACCACGACCACAACAATCATGAACATGGACATGAACATGAGCATGGACATGAACATGAGCATGAATGCTGTCACCATGATGAGGGACATTGTGACTGCGGTCATCACCATCACCACCATCACGTTGAGGGAGAAGCCGAAGAATACGGCATCGGCACATTCGTATATTTCCGCCGCCGTCCTTTCAACTTCGAGAAGTTTGACCGCTTCGTGAATCTTGACTGGCCGGCAAACGTGATCCGCACAAAGGGAGTGCTGTATTTCAGCCACAACCGCGACATGTCCCTGCTTTTCGAGCAGGCGGGCATACAGAAAAACCTCAAGGAAGCCGGCTACTGGTATGCCACAGCCCCGGAAGAGGAACTGACGGTGCTGATGGAGCGCGAGCCGGGACTCCGCCGCGACTGGGATGAAGAATATGGTGACCGTATGATCAAGCTCGTATTCATCGGCAGAGACCTCGACCGCACCGCCCTCGCTTCCGCCCTCGATACCTGCCTCGAACCCCGCTGAACCTTTAAAAGACAGACATCAGGACAGATACAGAGGTCAGCTGCAGCAATCTGCGGCTGACCTCTGTGCCTCTCATCAATCATTTGTCTACATCAACAAGAAGATAAATCAGTATCCCTTGTTCTGGACGTACAGGCCGGGAACGTAATAAAGCTGGTTATAAGGAATCGGATAGAATTCGTTCTTACCTGAAGTATAATGAGCGTCATTGTAATACTGACCGAATCTCACGTCTGTGTAGCCTGTCGGCGAGTTGCTATCCGGGACGCTTCTGTAGGCATTCGATTCATATGCGAAATATTCGTTAAGCACTTCCGAGGCAATACCCCATCTGCGGAGGTCGAAATAGCGGCTGCTTTCCATCGCCATTTCAAGGCGTCTCTCCCACTGCAGACATTTGCGTGCCGTTTCCTTGTCGTTGAAATATGATGCAGGATATAGCGAAATCTCACAGAAGTCTCTTGCGTAGCCGATATGCTTGTCAACCGAATTGGCGGCGCGTCCGCGGATGTCGTTGATAATGGCGCGAGCCTCGGGAAGCTCGCCAAGTTCTATGAGTGCCTCCGCACGCATGAGCATCACGTCTGTATAACGAAACACATAATCGTTCATCGCAAATGCCTGCCAAGACCCTTCGAAAGTCTCCCCCTTGCTGCGTTGGGGAACCTCCTTTAGAGAAGTGTAGTAGCCGTAATCATTCGGGTCCCTGGTGTTGGCAATGGTAAGCGTGTATTCCGCCTCATACTTATAAGGGAACGAAGGCATTCCGACAGTGTGGAATAGACGGGGATCCCATTTCTGTGACGAAGCCACACCAGCCTCAGGATACGAATAGTCGCTGTCATAGTCATCGAACATCGGAAGACCGTTCTTTGTCTTGAACGCGCAGACAAGGTTCTGCGACGGTTTGTGGCAGTCCCATCCGCATGACCATATCTGCCAGCAACCGTTAAGAGTGTTCGACCAGTTGCAACGCCCGAATCTTGTATTGTCATCTTCATAGGAAGATGTCTGCACGGCAAACACCGATTCCTTGCTGTTCTTATATTCGGGGAGGAATATGTCGCCGAAATCCTCAAGATAATCGAAACGTGAGTTTTTGACAACATCTGTATATTCCTTCACCTTCTTCATATATTCAGTGTTGATATGCGCGGTTCCGGTAGTTGCCTCATAACCATCGCCCCATGCGAGAGTCAGATAACATTTGGCAAGATATGCCGCCGCCGCAACCTTGTCGGCGCGACCGCCATCCTGCATTTCAGCCGGAAGCACATCATAGGCAGCCTTGAACTCCCCTATCACCTTGCCGAACAATTCCTGATAAGTATACTGATTGTTCGG
>NZ_CAJMXD010000387.1:0-2692 GCF_905219685.1 Barnesiella sp. CU968 | reverse complement strand
TTCTAACCAGCTGAACTACCGCACCAATTGAGTATTTTAAGCATCTCGGGGTTGTTGTTTCCCGTTTGCGAGTGCAAAGTTACAACCATTTTTTTATTCCACCAAATTTTTTGACAACTTTTTTTAAAATATTTTTTGTCTGAATTGTCTTTTTCTTGATTTTTAAACGGATAAAACACATATTCACTGCTATTTATCTTAATTTGCGGGAAAGAAAAATTTTATGATAATTTTTTTAGTTTATGAGTGGATCTGATAGAAAGACAGAGTTGCGGGTTGCGGTACTGATGGCGATTGCCGGATGTATTCTTCTCGGATGCGGGTTTATGTTTCCGCCCAAAGGGGAGATTCATTCCTCGGTGCTTGTGGCATTCGGGGAGATACTGACCTTTGCGGGCGCATTGTTCGGTATCGATTATCATTACAGGCGGGAAGGGAGGTGAGAATATGGAGAAACGTAAGATTACGGATGCGATTGTGATTCATTGCTCGGCAACGCCGGAGGGGCGGGAGCATAATGTGGCGGATTTGCGTGCGTGGCATCTTGCCAGAGGATTCTCGGACGTGGGTTATCATTATGTTGTCAGGCTTGACGGCACGGTGGAAGCCGGACGCGGAGAGGAGTATGTGGGTGCGCATTGTGTGGAATCCGGCATGAACCGCAGGTCGATAGGAGTCTGCTATGTCGGAGGGATGGACAGGGGCATGAAGTCTCCCAAGGATACAAGGACGGAGGCGCAGCGGCGTTCGCTTCTTGAACTTGTCCGGCGGTTGCAGAAAAAGTATGGCATTCCTGACGGGCGGGTATTCGGGCATCGGGATTTCGCAAAGAAAGCATGTCCGTCATTCGATGTGAGGACGATGTTTTCTGTGGTTCTTGCAGCTTTGATGATTATGAGCGTGGCATGTACTCGCAAGATTTATATTCCTGTGGAGAATGTGGCTGTGCGTAGTGATACGGTCTATGTGTCGAAGAATGCGGTTGCAAGGGAGGTCGACAGGGACACTGTCATTGTCCGGGAGCGCGGAGATACGGTAACGGCGGAGGTTGTGAGATGGCGATGGCGCGAGCGTGTCGTGTCAGATACTGTCGCCAAGGTGGTGCGGGATTCAGTGTTTGTCAGGGAAACGGTTCCTGCGCCGGACGGAAGCCGGTCCCGCGATTTCTGGAGTCTTGCGGGGAGGGTGCTGGTCGCGTGCGGGGTTGTCGCGATTGCTGTTGCGGCGGCGGGGGTGTGGATAAAAAGAAAAGTCGGCAGATAAACTGTCGACTTTCCTTTTTATCAGTCGGGGTGACAAGATTCGAACTTGCGACCTCACGCCCCCCAGACGCGTACTCTAAACCTACTGAGCTACACCCCGAAAGATTTGAGCTGTCACCTTGGATTGTTGTCTCCTTGGCTTAAGCGAGTGCAAAGTTATAACGAATTTTTGATTCATCCAAATTTTTTTGGAGAAATATTTCAATAAGATTCTGCAGGCGACGGGAAATCACCAGATTTCACATCATCGATATATCGCTGCACGGCATCTGTCATGACCCCTGCCACATCGGCGTATCTGCGGAGGAATCTTGGCGAGAATCCCTGATTTATGCCCAGCATGTCGTGCATTACGAGCACCTGGCCGTCAACGCCGCCTCCGGCTCCGATGCCGATTACCGGAATTGTGATCTCTTTTGCCACACGCGCCGCGAGTTCGGCGGGAACTTTCTCAATAACCACTCCGAAACACCCTATCTCGTCAAGCATCTTTGCGTCTTCAATCAGTTTTGCCGCCTCCTCTTCCTGGCGTGCGCGGACGCTGTATGTTCCGAATTTGTTGATGCTCTGCGGTGTAAGTCCGAGGTGTCCCATCACCGGGATTCCCGCACTGAGAATGCGTTCGATGGACTCTCGGATCTCCGAGCCGCCTTCCATCTTCACAGCCTCCGCATGGCTCTCTTTCATTATGCGGATTGCCGAAGCGAGGGCTTCTTTGGAATTACCCTGATATGTGCCGAAGGGAAGGTCTACGACCACGAGGGCGCGGGAGGTGCCTTTCATTACGGATTTTGCATGGTATATCATCTGATCAAGGGTAATCGGAAGGGTGGTGATATTGCCTGCCATTACATTAGAGGCGGAATCTCCGACGAGTATTACGTCGATGCCGGCGGCATCAATTATTTTCGCTGATGAATAATCGTAAGCGGTGAGCATTGATATTTTTTCACCGCGCTGTTTCATCTCGACAAGGCGACGTGTTGTCACTTTGCGTGTGTTGTCGGTAGTGTTTGTTGACATTGTTCTGTTGGTGTTTTGTTTTGATTAGGCGGCAAAGTTAAATAAAAATTCCCGAACGATATGTGTGTGTCGTTAAAATTTACTTTTGCGGTTTACCGGCACATGTGATGCGGAGTTGCGTTTGTATTGTTACAAAAGTGCCGGAAAGATATCAGAGTCGGCGGCGATTTTTTGGGAATTAAACAAATTTTAGTAAATTTGCAAAATAAACATCAGGAATTATGTGTATGTTTGCGATAGGTTTCGTCTTGAGTCAATGGGTGTGAGGCTGGTTCGTGAGAGGATGTCAGACAAGATGGGTGAGCGAAGACGGAAAGCATGTTAAATATACTCTAACCTCACTGGCGTCTCTTAAAATCTGTTAATGCGAAATTGTTAAACTCTGTATTCATGTTGGTTACGCGATT
>NZ_CAJMXD010000386.1:0-2704 GCF_905219685.1 Barnesiella sp. CU968 | reverse complement strand
CCTCACAAAAATAGCCGCCCAAAATCTGGACGGCTTTCTTTTTATGGCTTACCTGCTATCGCGGACGGTTGTACTTTCAGTACCGGCTGCGGAGATTGTCGGCGCGAATTGCCTGTCGTGCAGGATTATTATGATGAGTGTAAGAAGAGGGATTCTGATTGCTTTTTCGTATGCATATCGCGTGAGGAAGGAGAGGCATCTGTAAAGGCCTACTGGGAAGAAAACGGGTTTACAATGCCTTACTCCGCACAGACTGACCGTAGTGTCTATAACCTTTTTGCCTCATCGGGTATTCCTCGCCGCTATGAAGCAGACGAAAATCTGGTTATAACACACGTTGCCGAGGGCTACTGAAACACTATTGTGGAAGAATTGCAGACTACGAAAAAACACCAAGTGGAAAAATACTAATAAGAACGATAAATGAATACTAATGTGAAACATTTCGGTTACGACCGGAAGTCAGTGAAACCCGGTATATTGCATTTTGGGGTGGGAAATTTTCACCGTGCCCATCAAGAGGCGTATACTGACGCCTTGATGAGTATTGATGCCGGTCAATACGGGTGGGGGATTGCAGGTGCGATGCTGTTGCCCTCCGATGAACGTCTGTACAGGGCTCTCAAGGAGCAGAACGGAGAATACACCCTTACCATTTGCGGACGCGATGGCTATGAGGAGACACGGGTAATCGGTTCGCTTACAGACGTTGTGTGGGCACAGGAGGATCCTGAAAGTATAATCAACCTTGTAGCCGATGGTGATATCAGGATAATATCCATGACAATTACCGAGGGTGGATATAATATCGACAAGGAAAGCGGAGCTTTCATGTCCGGCAGTTCTCAGATCGCTCATGACCTTGTGAATCGTCAGAAGCCGAAAACAGTTTTCGGCTTCATCGCCGAAGGACTTCGCAGACGTCGGGAGAATGGTGCCGGGGGTGTGACGTTGCTCAGTTGCGACAATCTGCAACACAATGGAGACACTGCGCGTAAGGCTTTCATGAGTTTCTTTAAAGCGCAGGACAATGAGCTTGCTGTTTGGGCGGAAGAAAATGTGTCGTTTCCCAACAGCATGGTCGACCGCATCACCCCCGCTACGCTTGCCACAGACATCGAACGGCTGAACAGGCGTAACGGAACGGCAGACAAGGCACCGGTGTATTGCGAGGATTTCATACAATGGGTTATCGAGGACAAGTTTGTTGCCGGTCGTCCGGAATGGGAGAAAGCCGGGGTGGAGTTTACAGATGATGTCACAGCTTATGAGAATATGAAACTCAGTCTGTTGAATGCATCTCACACCCTGCTGTCATATCCGGCGTTTCTTTCCGGCTATCGGAAAGTGGACGAGGCTATGCGTGATTCCAGAATCGTGAAGTTCGTAAAGGATTTTATGGACAAAGATGTCACGCCATATGTTCCGGCACCGGGTTCCGTGAATCTTGAGGAGTACAAGCGTACTCTGATTGAAAGGTTCGGCAACAGCTCGGTCAGTGACCAGATAGCCCGTCTTTGTTTTGACGGAATATCCAAGTTTCCGGTCTATATAGTTCCGAACCTCGGCAAGATGTTTGCCGACGGGAAGGATCTTGTCCGCATGGCATTTCTGACAGCCGTCTATCGTGATTACCTGAAGTATCACAGGGATGACAACGGAAACGTGTTTGAGGTCTCTGAGCCGTGGCTTACGGAGGAAGACAGGCGTAACATAGCTTCTGACACAGAGGAGGATTTTCTCGGTCTATCCGCCTTCAAAGGTGTGGTGCTTAAAGAATCGGAAGTTTTCACAGATCTTTACAAAACATTCTGTGGCAGGCTGAGGAGGGAAGGAACAATGTCAACCCTTGAGTCGATCATTCAATAACCGTCCGGTATGCTCTTAGACCGCTTCCAACAAAATCTGCGACCCCTGCGTTTACATTTTTTGTTGGAAGCGGTCTTAAATTTAATTCGAAATTTTTTATATAGTGCATCTTGTGGCTTCCTTGAGGTCTTTTATTTAACATATGCACCGCCATTTCGGCTTGACCCCTTTTATGGTTGTTTTCAGAGGGAAAGAGAATAATGATGAAAAGAGAATGAGGTCCGGAAGAAATTTCTTCCGGACCTCATCATGTGCGCACGAAGGGACTCGAACCCCCACGTCGTCAGACACTAGATCCTAAGTCTAGCGCGGCTACCAATTACGCCACGTGCGCTAATCTGTTGCAAAGTTACAAACTATTTGTGACTTTTGCAACAGTTGAAGTGAATTTAAGTGAATTAAATTTTGTCACCATTATCCGTCAGATTGTGGCTATCGTGTCCCAGACGAAGGCTCGCAGACCGAGGAGCGGTTTGTTTTCGTCCAGTTCTTTTAGCTTTTTTAGAACGGGGTCAACACGGTCGTCGTCTACAAAGGTGAGGATTGCAGATGCCAACGAGGGCCATGCGTGGGTGCCATAGTGCGGATCGCCGGTGTGGCTTCCGCGTCCCTGCACTTCGCCGAAGGCCGTGAAGCCCCGGCAAGACATGCGGGTCAGCACATCGATTATGTTTTCGTGATGTGCCTGGTCATATGAGATGAATATCGCTTTCATTTTTTTTCTTTTGGGGCCGCCCTATGGGGATATGGGGCGGTATAGGGATGGATGGGGATTTATGGGGATGGGGAGAGAGGGGTGAGATGGGAGAGTAGATGGGGAGGAGAGAGGGAAGAG
>NZ_CAJMXD010000385.1:0-2707 GCF_905219685.1 Barnesiella sp. CU968 | reverse complement strand
CAGCCATTACACCCCAAAACATTATCTCCCCCATTTGTGTTTTAACAAGAAAACACAAATGCGTTGTTATCTATGAAAACACTTAAACCGTATCTAATGGCAGCCGCCATGACTGCGGCTGTAGCTGTTTCCGCCCCTCACGCAGAAGCTTGCTCGCGCGTAATATATCAGGGTGTGGATTCGCTCTTCGTTATCGGTCGCTCACTCGACTGGAAAACACCTATCCCAACAAACATATATGTTTATCCAAGAGGAATAAAGAAAGTAAGTTCAGACCAGCCGAAACATTTCTCCTGGACATCAAAATACGGTGCGATATATGCCGCCAGCTATGACGGTGGCATCACTGAAGGCATGAATGAAAAGGGTCTTGTAATCAACGGCCTTTTCTGCAAAGGCACCGTATATAATGACGACAAAGCTTCTCAGAAACCGCAAATGTCATTATCCGTATTTGTTGCGTGGATGCTTGACCAATGCGCCACTACCGATGAAGTGGTCACACTCCTTAAAAGCTCTCAATTCGGAGTGCAGGGAGCCACATTCGACGGAGGCACAGTATCTGCATTACATTGGGGTGTTACAGACAAAACCGGGAAAAGCGTAATCTTCGAATTTGACCGGGGAAACATCAACATTTACGACATGGGTGATTACCGGGCAATGACAAATGATCCCAACTGGCCTCAAATGACTGCAATTATAGACTATTGGAATAAGATCGGAGGCAACAACATGTTGCCGGGCACAGTCTCCAGTCCCGACCGTTGCGTCCGTGCAAACTATTTCGCACATCACGTTAAACAGACCGCAGACCCGGATCTTGCAGTGGCAACATGCAGAAGCGTATTAGCTAATTCAAGTGTTCCCTATTCCTACGAAATCCAGGACCAGCCCGAATTGAGCACCACTCAATGGCGCACATACAGTGTGCCTTACAATCTCCGCTATTATTTCGAAATCGTAACGAATCCCGGTTATTATTACGTAGACCTTAACAAGGTAAACCTGCGCAAAGGCGCCCCGGTTATGAAACTTGACACCTCAAAGACCGCGAACCTTGTCGGAGATGTCACCCGTCATCTGAAAGTATCGAAGCCGTTCACCCCTATGTATTAACTCAGACCCTCCTTTAGAAACAGTTTAAAAATAAAAATAGGCTCAGTTTTTTAGCTTCAGCTAAAAATTATTATCTTTGGGCATGAAAAAGATATTATTTGCAATTCCGCTGCTTTTAGCTGCCGGCGCTTGCTCCCATAAGACAGAAAAAATGGAATATACTCAGGGTGTGACCCACATCGGGTCTGCCATAGGGTGGAGAGATTCGAAACCGGTCAACGTCATGCCGAAGGCTTCCGCTTTCCGCATGAACGGGGACTATGCAAACAATGTGGCAATAACACTGAATCCTGATGGTTCATTGGCATATTTCCCGGATCCCTCCGACATATCGGCAAATTCATCTCCCTTGGAAATCGGCAACGGCTGGTGGTTAAACCGACAGGGAATATCGGCAAAGTCAGTGTTTACGAAATACACTTTCGCCGAGTATTCCAAACTGAAGACCGTACCCTCTATTGCAGAGTTGAAAGCATCTGTGATCCCTGGATCACGTGTTTCAAACATGCGTGAGTTGCCTTTCACAATCTCTGAAGCTCCGCAAAACCTTGATTCCATCCGCGCCTACTTATCTTCGGATAATACCACGGGCGTCTATCTGCAACAGGTCCATAAATAGCAATACCTCAATAATAAAACATTAGCGGGAGCTTCAAATGAAGCTCCCGCTAATGTTTTATTATTGATAACCTACTTATCTATCGGATTGTAACTTTCTTTATATTATTTCCGTATCTGATTATATAGATACCGGGATCAAGGGAAGGGAGATTACCATCATTTACCGAACCTACCTTCACCCCTTTTATATCATATATCTCACCTGACACTACATCAGTTGAGATTTCAGTTACCGAACTGTTGCCGTTAATGGTCGCCAAGAATGATATCACGCCGTTACTTTCTTTGATGTCTGTCAGCTCCACGCCTAATGATTTCTTACTCCATGAAACCAAGGCGGGCGTTGTTTTAGAACCAAACGAACGTACATTCTTTGAGCCGGGGAAGGGATCTCCCGTGCGGGTGCTCTCCGGATATTCGTAATATCCCCCATCAACACCTATTGGATAATCCTGGATATTGTCTGCCTCTATGAGATCGACATATTGATGATCTTTGGTGTTGTTGACCTTATTGTTGTAAAACACTTGTTGATCGTAGTCCACATGCCATACAAGCATACCGTGTCCCGGGATATATTTGTCCCACCCTGTCTGTTGACGGTTTTCGAACAAATAAAATTCATTTTGCTTTTCCGTCTTAACGATGAAAGCCTGATTCGTACTTCCTAAATTTCCAAGATTGCGATTACCCGGAGACATTGAGACCGGATCCATCCAGTCGAGTGCATAGCGCTCGTATGCTGAATAATTCGGAGGTGTCATACCGTCATTGTTATAAGGACCATAATCCATAACCGAAAAGTCCTCCGGCGTGAAAGGCACCTCTCGATAACTTTGGTATTCACCGGTAGAATACAGATCGGGAAGTCCCATCACGTGACTGAACTCATGCACGAAAGTTCCGATTCCGTCCGGACGGTCTGCATATATGTAATCAAAACCGTTATCACCAATTATGCCACATG
>NZ_CAJMXD010000384.1:0-2708 GCF_905219685.1 Barnesiella sp. CU968 | reverse complement strand
CTCCTTCTTCGGAATCATGAAATCATCTCAAAATCTCCTAAAATTTAATATAAGCTAATTTCCAACACTTACTTATCACACACTTCATAAAATATCAAAAGACGTCATGAACAAAAAATTATTTTATCTGACTCTTGGTGTAGCAGTGATCGGAATGACCGGTTGCTCTAAAAAACTGGGTCAGTTTAAAAGCGATTTCTTTACTACTGTTCCCACTCCGTTAGAAACCGTGGGTGAAAATGTGCCGGGTACAATCACCGGTAAGATTCCCGCTAAATTCATGGTGAAAAACGCCAAAGTTACCGCAACCCCGGTCATTACCTGGACTGACGGTGAATCAGCCGCCCAACCTGTGATATTCCAGGGCGAAAATGTGCGTGCCAACGGACAGGTGGTGAATTACAAGGAGGGAGGATCCATCTCCATACCCTTCAATGTGGCTTATCAGGCAGCCATGGCAAAAAGTGATCTTTACCTTGATTTTGCTGTTGACCAAAACGGCAAACTTTATGCTCTTCCCCGTGTAAAGGTCGGTTACGGCGTTGTGGCAACCTCTACCCTCGCTTCTGCCAAGACTGTGACTCCGGCTCTTGCCAAAGATAATTTCCAACGCATCATTAACGAAAAGTATTCTGCCGATATCCACTTCCTGATCAATCAGGCAAACATCCGCGCCAACCAGACTGACAAAGCAGATTATATAGATCTCAACAAACGTCTTCAGGAGGCAAATACTGCCGCAAACCAGGAGATTGCCGGCATTACCGTAAATTCATACGCTTCTCCCGACGGTGCGCTCAACTTCAATACGCAGCTTGCTGAGAAACGTGAGGCAAACACTACAAAATACATGGAGAACCAGCTCAAAAAAGACAAAATCACAGAATTCGGTGAGCTGACTTCCTCTTTCACTCCTGAAGATTGGGAAGGTTTCCAGAAACTTGTGGAGAAAAGCAACATCCAGGACAAGGAACTTATCCTCAGCGTCCTCAAAATGTATCCCGATCCCGAACAGCGCGAGCAGGAAATCCGCAATCTTTCTTCAGTATTCAATGAGCTTGCCGACCAGATTCTTCCACAGCTGCGTTATTCACGCGTAATGGCGTCCATCAACGTTATCGGCAAGAGCGACCAGGAACTTATCGAACTTTTCAACACAAATCCCAAAGCCCTCACAGTAGACGAAATCCTCTACATCGCCACTCTTACCGATGACAACACCAAGAAGATGGAGGTTTACAACAAGGCTGCCGAGATTTATCCTAAGGATTACCGCACTTTCAATGACCTCGGTCTCACTCAGTATGTTGCCGGCGACTATGAAGGAGCCAAATCAAACTTCGAACATGCCCGCCGCCTGAATCCCTCTGCAAAAGAGCCGGAAATGAACCTCGGTCTGATCTCCATGCTTAACCACAATTACACCAAGGCTCAGGAGCAGATCGGTGCCGCAGCCGGTGTTCCGGAAGCTGCAGATGCACTCGGTGTGTACTACCTCACACAGGGAGACCTTGCAAAAGCTGTGCGCACATTCGGTGATTCCAAGACCAACAACGCCGCATTGGCTCAGATTCTTTCTCAGGATTACTCAGCTGCGAAGTCCACTCTCGCATCTATCAAAAATCCGGATGCAACCACTTATTATCTGACTGCAATCCTCGGCGCGCGCACAAACAACGAAAATATGGTGATGAGCAATCTGCGTCAGGCAGTGAAACTCGACAAATCGCTTCTCAGCCGCGCCAAGAACGATCTTGAGTTCGCAAAATACAACCTTTCTTACCTCTAATTAAATACACCCCTCAGACTATTTAAGTCTGACTTACGGGCAGACGTTGTCACTGAAAATGAACAACGTCTGCTCTTTTTTTATTATCTTTGTGGAGACAATGATTAGTTGATCAATTAATAGTGTGTTTAAAATATGAAACGCCTTTTCCTTCTCGATGCATATGCGCTTATTTTTCGTGCATATTATGCTCTTATAAAAATGCCACGGATCACTCAGTCCGGTTTCAATACATCTGCTATTTTCGGATTTGTGAATACTCTTGAGGAGGTGCTCCGAAAGGAGAAACCTTCGCATATCGCGGTATGCTTCGACCCAGCCGGTCCCACATTCCGTAACGAGGCGTTCGAACAATACAAGGGTGAAAGAGCTTCAACACCGGAAGACATCAAGCTTTCTGTGCCTATTATCAAAGAGATAGTAAAAGCATACAACATTCCGGTGGTGGAAGTGGAAGGGTATGAGGCAGACGATGTGATCGGCACTCTGGCTAAAAAAGCGGAAAAAGAGGGATACACCACATATATGATGACTCCCGACAAGGATTTCGGTCAGCTTGTATCTCCTGCCGTACTTCAATACAAACCAGCCTACAGAGGTCAGGATTTTGAAATCCGTGGCGAGAAAGAGGTATGTGAACGTTACGGAATAAAACGCACATCACAGGTAATCGACCTGCTTGCTCTGATGGGTGACAAAATCGACAATATCCCCGGATGCCCCGGTGTAGGAGAAAAGACAGCCATTAAACTTATCGAGGAATTCGACAGTGTCGACAATCTCGTTCTTCACACCGAACAATTAAAGGGAGCCTTGAAGAAGAAAGTGGAAGAAAACAAAGAACAGATACTTTTTTCTAAATATCTCGCAACAATCTGCACCGATGTCCCCGTAGAGGAATCAATAGAAGACCTTAGAC
>NZ_CAJMXD010000383.1:0-2715 GCF_905219685.1 Barnesiella sp. CU968 | reverse complement strand
TTAAGCACGTGTTTTTATTAAAATTTCAGGTGTTTTGAATGACGTTTTTCGGAACATCAAACTGAACACCCTACTTAGTAAGTGATTCAACTGTGTGCTGCAAGTCTTCAAGTTCTTCAACTTTTACCACATGATCGTCCAATCTCCCCATTAGAGCGGTAATAGTGGTCTCTTGAAATGACTTGGAGTCAGACATCATTCTTTGTAGTTGCTCTAATATATGATTCTGAGTTGAAGAATGAACCTCCTGTTTAAGTTCCTCAAACTCTCGTTTGCTTGTGAGTCTTACTGCAAAGATACCGCTGATTGTAAAGAAAACGAATATTCCAATAAGAAAAGCAATCAGACCATTATAGTAACTGGAAATATGTGAAGTGTAATCAGCGGGACTTAACAGCAATCCCTTCTGCTCTAAATCTGCTAATGCTTCTAAATGGGCGCACTGCAAACTATCCAATGCGTGATGCTGAATAGAGTCAGTTATACAATTGGTATTAAGCATGTACACGGGAGCAGTATTTATCGGATTAAAGATAATAAACACCACAAAACCTATAAGACATACAATTAGTCCTCCAGTGACACCACACCATATATTTTTAACCATGTAAATATCTCAAATTAAAATGGTAAATCATTTCCATATTGTTCTTCTGGCTCATGGGCCAGTTGACCATAATCAATATAGGAGAGATCGTGTAAATGATTCCGATATTCATCTTGAATGTGTAAAGAATTTAACTCTTTACGCCTGTTGCTACTCAATTGTGCATAGTTTTCATCTTGCTCTATACCCAAAAATCTTCTGAGAGATAGATTTGCCGCTATCCCGGTTGTAGATGAACCGGCGAAGGGATCGAGTATCCAGTCGTTTTCATCAGTGCTTGCGAGGATGATACGGGTTAGGAGGGCGAGCGGTTTCTGTGTAGGATGCTTTCCACATGACTTCTCCCAACGTCCGATAGCCGGTAGTCGCCACACATCTGTCATTTGCTTACCGTCATTGATTGCCTTCATCAACTCGTAGTTATACTTATGAGGAACCTTTGGACACTTACGCGCCCAAATGATGAACTCAGTTGAGTAGGTAAAGAAACGACATGATATATTTGGTGGCGGATTTGTCTTTGCCCAAGTGATAACATTCAAAATCTTATAACCAAGTTCTGTTAGAACATTCGCTATTGAGAAGATATTATGATGAGTCCCGGAGATCCAGATTGTTCCGTTATCTTTGAGCTTTTCTCTACATAACGAAAGCCATGTACTGTTAAACTCCATTATTGACTCTGGAGACCCGCCTTTGTCCCATTCGCCTTTGTCAACACATACAACTTTCCCCGCCTGATAGCTTATGCCTCCGTTTGAGAGGAAATAAGGAGGATCTGCGAAGATCATATCAAACTTAAAATCAAACTGTGGGAGCACATCAAAGCAATCACCATTAACAATGGTTAAATCTCGATTGTCTGATTTATAGAATGATTTTATCATCACTCAATAGCTGATAAATCCAGATTTGGAATTATTTGTGTATTGGTATAATTTTTCTTGTAGTAGAAAGCTCTTCTTCTGGCACGTGTAATTCCACCCTTTCCATCAGGAGCATCCGTTTTATCCTGATTGTTTGCACCTTTAGTTTTTGGTTCAAGATAAACTCCCATACTGCATGAAAGTTTATCTGCATCGCCGCGCTTGATGTATGCTTGAATTTCCTCCCAGTCTGTTTTGAAGACTCCGTTTTGTACATCGGAAGGATGATCAAGAAAATAATCAACGATTACATAATCATCTTGTTGTTTAGGTTTGCCATCTACCTTTGCAAGATAAACTACCCAAAATGTTAAGTTAATCTTACTTCTAAGTTTGGCTGTTTCCCATGTTTCTTTGGCAACTTCACAATAATTAATCATCTGGATTGCAGTCGGTTCTTTCGCCTTGATCGAGCCATCCTTATTCTTTTGTAATGGTAGAATCTTGATCTCACAGCCAATTTGAGGCAAATCGGCTTCATCCCTATTGTTGTTTTCTATACCAAGTAAGTTTTCGACAATTAATCCAGATGCGCCTTTTTTCATCCGACACTTATCTCCAATAAGAAGAGCTTCTTTTATCTGTCTTATTGTTTTACCTTTTGCATTGGTAACAATATTAAAAAGAGGAGTAAGAACCTCTATCGCTTTACTGCTAATCATTCTTCATTATGGATATTAGTTCATGGATATTTGTGAGATTATACACGCTGGGAATGTGGGCAAATGCCTCTTCGAGTTTGTTGCGGGCTGATTCCCAACCGATGCCATCGGTTATCCAGACGAACTCAAATCCGGGAACGGCATTTATCTTGGGTGCGAGTTCTGAATACGAGCGAGCCACTTCATTCAGCTTTGAGCCGCCTCCGGTATAGAAGTTGGCTTCGATGAGATAAGTCTTCTGAGGTGTTCGGATAACGAAGTCGAAACGCTTGTTATCAGCACCAAGAGCCTTGACTATCTCTGGGAACTCAGTGTAATAGACCTCCTGCTCGAATTCAATTCCGTTTAGCGTCAGGATATTTGCAACGAGTCCCTCCATTATATGACCTCCACGATTCTTGCGAGCATTGGAATCAAGTCCGACCTCCACTCCAAAGACATAATCAACAAGATTTTTGATTTGCTTGTTTTGGAATACCTTGGTGAGGCCTGTCTCATTAAGAAACTCCGTTACCTGTTC
>NZ_CAJMXD010000382.1:0-2752 GCF_905219685.1 Barnesiella sp. CU968 | reverse complement strand
TTTGTAAGTGGCGATTCTCTCGCCACCCCAGATTGTAGATTTTAAAATCGGATTAAATATCCACATATTTTGTTTTTTAATTGTTACGATAAAACAGATGAGTGAGATTTATAAGAAACCGCCTGATTGAGGAATCTGTTTCTTATAGATGTCTCATCATAACTAAAAAGACAAGAGCTATGAAAGACATATTGGATACAGAAGAGAGAAAAGAATTGCCGGATAATGTTTTCGGACTTCCCGGTCGTCGGGAATATCCTATGCCTGACGCCTCACATGTGCGTGCGGCAGAGGCTTATTTCCGTTATTGTCCCGAGGAACTGAAGCCGGAACTTGCCCGAAACATTCTGCGTTTTGCAGAAA
This sequence comes from Barnesiella sp. CU968, assembly GCF_905219685.1. Taxonomy (NCBI): domain Bacteria; kingdom Pseudomonadati; phylum Bacteroidota; class Bacteroidia; order Bacteroidales; family Barnesiellaceae; genus Barnesiella; species Barnesiella sp. CU968. The sequence goes on along the minus strand of NZ_CAJMXD010000382.1, from coordinate 2,389 downwards.
AATATGGCATAGAGATAAAGTCCCCGGTTATTCTGCAGTTTGCAAAAGAGTAATTGCAAAGTCGAGAATCGCATCGTGTCCGGCAGCAAGGTCTGCGTCTTTGCAATGCACCTCGCATCCGGGCGAAGGGTTTATTCCCGCTTCCGTGGAGCGGTCGTCTCTGTCGCTGATCGGACATGAGGAGAATCTTACCGACCACCCGTTGGGAAGTTCCGAAGAGAAGGGGAGTCCTCCTCCCCCTCCGGTACGTGCGCCTACTATCCGCACATTCGGAAGAGTTTTCATCACTGCAACAAAATTATTCGCGGCAGAATAGCAAGATCTGTTTGTGAGAACCAGAATCGGCTTGCCGAGATATTTTACCCTTTTGACAGGATCCGCCGCTTCGTATTCAATCGGATAGGGATCCGAGAATGCGTTGTGGGCAGGTCCGGTCTTGTGACGTATGTAGCCGCCGGCTGTATTCTCTTCTATGAAACGCCCTACAAGAGTGTCTATATTGGTTAGCAGACCGCCGCCGTTGTTTCTGATGTCTATTATGAGTCCTTTGGATTCATGAAGTATCGCCAGAATATAGTCGAGGCTCGTGGAACTTATGCCTGACGAGAACGAGGGGTAATACATGTATCCTATTTCATCGGTCAGCATTTTGTAGGATATACCTGAGGTCTGCATGTAATCAAAATCCAGATAATATTGCTGCAGAGTGCGGAGGTTGAAATCCTGTGGATAATCGCTCCACCACTTGCGGTAGTAACTGGTGTTAAAACGTGATGAGAGGTTTACATGACCGTCTTGGAGCTCGTCGAGAAGGCGGGAACATATGTCGAACAGTTCCAGCTGATTCATGTCGGGTTTTATCTCTGCGCGATATTGGCGGCAAAGTTTTTCCCAGTCGATTCCCTTCTCTTCAAAAAAACAATAACGTTCGCCAACGATTGCAGCAAGCGCATCGAAATTGCCGTAGGGGTCATCCTTATATTCCGGAGCCTCATGGCATCCCGCCATTACGGCAGCCAGCACCAATACAGATAATATTTTATAAAACATATAAGACAGAGTTGAGGGTTTCAGAAGAGGGGGGAATTTATGGCTTGTTTGCGTTTGATTCCGAGACCGTGGGGAATTATGCCGATTACGAAGGAATGGGTGTGCAGGCGGGTGTTGAGCGAGTTCGCCCATGAGGAGCGGTAGTCGTAACGGTAGCCCAGCTGCATGGCGGTGCGTCCGAAATCAAGCCTGAGCGACAGGAGATTGTCGATGCAGAAACGGTTGCCCCACCAGCCGCAATGGGCAAGTCCATCGCGGTTTCCAAGCCAGATCTCATAATATGTCTCGCCATATTGCGGTGAAAAGAAGCATCCTAATGACGGAATGCGGATTTCATTGCCGAGTATCATCGGAATCTTCCCTATCCTGAATCTCCAGGACAAAGAAGCATTGATGTCTAACGATGCCGAGGCATTCACGCTGACGGGATTGTTCCCGTTACGTGTAAGATAGAGGCATCCCCCGTCAATATCAATGGAGCCGCCGGCAGTCACCTGAAGCGAATAGGGCAGACGTCTGCGCCATTGCATTCCCCATGTGAACATCCCGTCTATACCGATCATGGATGCCGTGTGTGCAGGATTAAGGTAATCGCGCATGTTTGCTTTTGTGGCGAACTGCATTATCAGCGTTTCCGGTGCCCATGGTGATACCTTGGTCCATTGGGCGGATGCTCCGAAAACCTTGCCGTCATATACAAGGGGAGAAAGATATGTCGACAATGCCGTTCCTCCTCCCGCCTCAAGACGGTATTCCTGCACAACGGGACGTGACAGCTCCTCTGCATGTGACGTGGCAATGTAAATCATGGTCAGAACCAAAGCCAAAAGAAATTTTTTCATCTCGATATAATTTCATGTCAATACAATATTGCTTCAGAAATCGAACAGAGTGGGCTGTGTGGAGTTCTCGGCTGATTGTGTCGTATCTGTCTCTTCCTGCGAATCTGACTCTTCCGTGAGATCTGACACTTCCGTCTCCTGCTCAGCCGGAGGCTCCGGGAAACGGGTAGGCTCAAGTTCTTTGATTTCCGCTATATTGTAAGTGGATATTCTTTTCCCTTTCGCCTTGAAACTCTTTACACCTATAAAGTCTTCCGTTTCGATTTCCAAGGCAGGTCTTACGGCATCCGCTCCTCCGAATGTGACTTCCAGGCGGGCGAAGGGGGTGTCGGTAAGGAGAATTATGCTTGATTCAGGCTCGCTGCCAACAAAGCGCTGCGGTTTTGCCGAGACTTCGAACTCAAAGCGTTTCAGATACGGATAGCCGAGAGACGCGTCGTTGAGGGCAAGAACCCACACCTTGTGCGGGTCGAATTTCTCGATGCGCAATATGTTTT
>NZ_CAJMXD010000381.1:0-2787 GCF_905219685.1 Barnesiella sp. CU968 | reverse complement strand
ACCAGAGTGGCCAAATGGGGCAGACTGTAAATCTGCTGGTTTATACCTTCGGTGGTTCGAATCCATCTTCGCCCACAAAAAAAATAATCTGCGGAAGTAGCTCAGTTGGTAGAGCATTAGCCTTCCAAGCTAAGGGTCGCGAGTTCGAACCTCGTCTTCCGCTCCAGATTTGCCCATGTAGCTCAGGGGTAGAGCACTTCCTTGGTAAGGAAGAGGTCGCGGGTTCAAATCCCGCCATTGGCTCAAATCCTCTCCCCGCGAAAGGTAATAAAATTAATTATACTACAATAATAGCAAAGTTATGGCTAAAGAAAAATTCGAAAGAACCAAACCGCATGTTAACATCGGTACTATCGGTCACGTAGACCACGGTAAGACTACTCTTACTGCAGCGATCACTAAGGTGCTTGCAGAAAAAGGTCTCTCCGAGCTTCGTTCATTCGATTCAATTGACAACGCTCCTGAGGAGAAAGAGCGTGGTATCACAATCAACACTGCACACGTAGAGTATCAGACTGCAAATCGTCACTACGCTCACGTAGACTGCCCCGGACACGCCGACTATGTGAAGAACATGGTTACCGGTGCTGCTCAGATGGACGGTGCTATCATCGTAGTTGCTGCAACTGACGGTCCCATGCCTCAGACTCGCGAGCACATCCTTCTCGCTCGTCAGGTGAACGTTCCCCGTCTTGTTGTATTCATGAACAAATGTGACATGGTTGACGACGAGGAGATGCTTGAACTCGTTGAGATGGATATGCGTGACCTTCTTTCTCAGTATGAGTATGACGGTGACAACACTCCTATCATCCGTGGTTCTGCTCTTGGTGCTCTCAACGGTGAGCCCCAGTGGGAAGATAAGGTTATGGAGCTTATGGAGGCTGTTGATAACTGGATTCCGCTTCCTCCCCGTGACGTTGACAAACCCTTCCTTATGCCGGTTGAGGACGTATTCTCAATCACAGGTCGTGGTACAGTGGCAACAGGTCGTATCGAGGCTGGTCGCGTAAAAGTTGGTGACGAGGTTCAGATTCTCGGTCTTGGCGCTGACAAGAAATCAGTCGTAACTGGTGTTGAGATGTTCCGCAAGATCCTCGATGAGGGTGAGGCTGGTGACAACGTAGGTCTTCTCCTCCGTGGTATCGACAAAGACGAAATCAAACGTGGTATGGTTATCTGCCATCCCGGTCAGGTTAAACCTCACGATCACTTCAAGGCTCAGGTTTATATCCTGAAGAAAGAAGAAGGTGGCCGTCACACTCCGTTCCACAACAAATATCGTCCTCAGTTCTACATCCGTACTCTTGACGTTACAGGTGAGATCACACTTCCTGAAGGAATTGAGATGGTAATGCCCGGTGACAACGTTGAGATCGACGTTAAGCTTATCACTCCGGTAGCAATGGACAATGGTCTTCGTTTCGCTATCCGTGAAGGTGGTCGCACAGTAGGTTCAGGTCAGATCACAGCAGTTGTTGAGGACTAATTCTTCACGACTCTAAAATATAAAAAGGGGCCTTCGGCTAAGGAGGCTCCTAATCTACGGGAATAGCTCAGTTGGTAGAGCACCGGTCTCCAAAACCGGGTGTCGAGAGTTCGAGTCTTTCTTCCCGTGCCAATAAAAAACAATATGAAATTATTCAAGGATATAAAGGAATCTTATACCGAACTTGTGTATAAGGTTTCTTGGCCGACTCAGAAGCAGCTTGTCAACAGCTCAGTGCTTGTGTTGATAGCTTCCATCATCCTGGCAGTCTTTATATGGGCAGTAGACAAGATCTTCAGTCTTCTCATGGAGTTGGTTTACAGTATCAATTTTTAAACTTTTCAAATAAGGATTTCAATGGCTGAATCAAAGAAAGAATGGTACGTTTTGCGTGCCATCTCGGGAAAGGAAGCGAAGGTCAAGGAAGTGTTGGAGGCAGCGATCAAAAACACTGATCTCGGACAATACGTTTCACAGGTATTGATTCCAACTGAAAAAGTTTACACCACTCGCAATGGCAAGAAAGTGCTCAAAGAGCGCACTCTCTATTCCGGTTATGTCTTCATACAGGCATGTTTGACCGGAGAAGTAGAATATGAGCTCCGCAACACGACTAATGTCATTGATTTTTTGCGTGGTCGCGCCAAGGGCAGCAAGCCCGAGTCTCTGCGTGAAAGTGAAGTGATGAGGATGCTGGGACGCGCCGACGAGATGAGCGAGCCGACAGAAGAAGCGACAGACCGTTACATAGTGGGAGAACCCGTAAAAGTGACATTTGGTCCGTTCAGCGGCTTCAGCGGAGTCATCAAGGAGGTTAACTCAGAGAAAAAGAAGATCAAGGTGGAGGTCAAGATATTTGGCCGCGCCACTGACCTTGAGTTGGAAAATTCGCAAGTTGAAAGAGAGTGATTCCGTCTGGATGTTACACTTTCGGAATAATTCAATTTCACAACAAACTTTAAAAAAGTAGAACAATGGCAAAAGAAATTGCTGGACAGATCAAATTACAGATTAAGGGCGGAGCAGCCAATCCGTCTCCACCAGTAGGACCTGCACTTGGTTCTAAGGGTATCAATATCATGGAATTTTGCAAGCAATTCAATGCCCGCACCCAGGATAAGGCCGGTAAAGTTCTTCCTGTAGTAATCACTTACTATACTGACAAGAGCTTCGACTTTATTGTAAAGACACCTCCTGTTGCCGTGCAGCTTAAAGAAGTTGCCAAGGTCAAGAGTGGTTCCGCTCAGCCTAACCGCAAGAAGGTAGCTGAAATTTCCTGGGATCAGGTGAAGACAATT
>NZ_CAJMXD010000380.1:0-2803 GCF_905219685.1 Barnesiella sp. CU968 | reverse complement strand
GTCTTTAGGGACTTTAGGGTCTTTAAGGACTTTAGGGTCTTTAAGGACTTTAGGGTCTTTAAGGACTTTAAGGACTTTAAAGACCTTAAGGACCTTAGAAAATGAGAATGGGGAAGGATTAATCTTGAATGATAATTATAACAACTTATGAAAGCTTATAGATATTTGATGGCTGTGCCGGCGCTGGCTTTTGCGGCGAATGCTTTTGCCGCGGACCCGGTGATTGTCGAGACCGAGGCTTACCGCTGGGCGGGTGACACCATTTTTCAGAATGAATTCAAGGCATGGGCTGTAAGCCCCTATGAACTCAAGTCGACATATAAGGGACGCCCTGGTTATTATATGCCTGTCGACCAGAGCTGGAAGAGGAAAAACGACCTCTCTTCCTATCCGAAACTGAAGTCGAACAACCTCCTGCATGAGGCTCTGTATAACATGGCGCTCGACGAGATGGTGAATGCCGTGGAGCCTGATACCACCCTGCGCACAGGTAAGGAGTGGTCGGGAGTGTGGACCCGCGATGTGAGCTATTCCATCATCCTCTCCATGGCTTACATGCAGCCGGAAGCTTCGATGATTTCGCTGATGAAGAAGGTTAACCCGAGCGGGCAGATCATCCAGGATACCGGTTCGGGCGGTGCGTGGCCCATCTCTACCGACCGCTTGGTGTGGGCGCTTGCCGCTTATGAGATTTATAAAGTGACGGGAGACCGCAAATGGCTCGAGAAGGTATATCCGATCGCCCTCCGTTCTCTGGAGAAGGATGAGAAGACGGTGATGAGTGAACGCGGACTCGTGAAGGGTGAGACCTCTTTTATCGACTGGCGCGAGCAGAGCCATCCGAAATGGATGCAGACCGTAGACATCTCGCAGAGCGAGGCGATGGGCACCAACGTGATGTATGCCGCCACGCTCCGCGCTGTCGGGGAGATGGCGCAGGTGCTCGGCAAGAAGAGAGAGGCTGACAAGCTTTTCGCCAAATCCGATGCGCTTGCCGCCAACATCGACAAGACGTTCTGGATGCCAGACAAGGGGTATTACGGGATGTATACCTACGGACGCGGCAGCAGAATTCTGAATCCGCGTGCAGAGTCGCTCGGCGAGGCTCTTGCCATCCTCTACGACATAGCTCCGAAAGAGCATCAGAAATCTATCTCCGAAAACAGTCCGCAGACGCCATTCGGCGCACCTGTTTTCTATCCGCAGATTTCCGACATGCCCAACTACCATAACAACGCTCTCTGGCCCTGGGTGGCGTCATACTGGACTCTCGCTCAAGCTAAGGCGGGTAACGAGCGGGGTGTGCTGGAGGGTATAGGCTCCGTATATCGTCCCGCAGCCCTTTTCTGCACGAACAAGGAGAATCTCAATCTTGACAACGGCGATATATTCACAGAGCTGAACTCCTCGAACATGCTTTGGTGTCTTGCAGGTAATATAGCGCTGACAACACGCGTGCTCTTCGGAATACATTTCGAAAAAGATGGTCTTGTGATAGAGCCGTTCGTGCCGGAAGTGCTTGCCGGTAAACGTACTCTCGAGGGTTTCCCCTACAGAGGCGCGAAGCTCGACATTACAGTCGAAGGTTACGGCAACAGTGTGAAAGAATTGATTGTAAACGGAAAGAACATCTATCCGGAAAAGGGGAAGCTTATTCCGGCAAAGATGCTGAAGAATGGCGGCGACATCATCGTGCGGCTTGACAATCAGCCTATTCCGGAAATGAAGGTCAACAGCGTTCCCAACGTCAAGGCCCCTCTGACTCCTGTGACATGGCTTGCCAACAATCCGGCTCTCGACGGTGAGGGCGTGCCTGTGAACAATCAGCTCGAATGGAATCCTATCGAATATATAGCAAAATATATCGTGCTGAAAGACGGTGAGCCGGTGGCGGAGACCCGCGAGACATCGTATGCGGCTGTCACTCCCGGCGAATGGCAGGTGATAGGTGTTTCCGGCAGCGGGGTGCAGTCGTTCGCTTCCGAACCGCGCAGCAACCGCCCGACTGTGATTGTGGAGTTTCCGGGTGAGACAGTGAGAATGAAGTCTGCTGAGGTAAGCTATTTGCCCGAAGCGGCAATTGCCGGTTTTACGGGAGCCGGTTTTGTTGAGACCGACAGGTCTTCGGCACCCGCGGAGGTGACAGTGGATATTCCCGAGGAGGGTGTGTATTCGTTCAGCCTGCGTTATGCCAACGGCAACGGACCGGTTAACACGGAGAACAAGGCTGCGGTGCGCACTCTTACACTCGATGGCAACAAGGCTGGAACAATTGTGATGCCGCACCGCGGACGTGGCAACTGGAACGACTGGGGCATGAGCAATCAGATTGTGTTACCTCTTGAAAAAGGGCGACATACGCTCGGAGTGCGTTATCTCCCGGAAGACGAAAACATGAATATCTCTACCAACCATGCGCTGCTTGACCATCTGCGTGTTGAACGCGTGAAATGAAAAAAATTTGGTGGAATAAAAAAAAAGTTGTAATTTTGCAGCGGGTGAGTCCTTCACGACCAGCTCCCCGTAAATCCCCCAGGTCTTGACCGAAGCAAGGGTAGCGGGTTGAGCGGTGCGATGGAGTAAGCTCGCCCGCCTGCCTCTTTAGCTCAGTTGGCCAGAGCACGTGATTTGTAATCTCGGGGTCGTTGGTTCGAATCCGACAAGAGGCTCGAAATGTTTTTCATAATTTTGTTTTGGCGGTGTGTTTTCGTTTGAAAAACATGCCGTTTTTTCTTTCTTCCTTGGAGGGATGGGGGAAATGGGGCGGAATGAGGGAAATGGGGATGGATAGGGATGTATGGGG
>NZ_CAJMXD010000379.1:0-2809 GCF_905219685.1 Barnesiella sp. CU968 | reverse complement strand
GGATGGGTGTGTTAAAGGAAATATTAATTAAAGATAAAGATATGATGGAAATCGAAGAATTGAAGAAGATTATTCGGGATGTGCCCGATTTTCCCTCGAAGGGAATCCTGTTTCGCGACCTTACAACTATGATCAAGGATGGCGAGGCTCTACATGTTACAGGCAAAGCCCTCGCGGACCTTTACCGCGATAAGGGCGTGACCAAGATCGTGGGTATCGAATCACGCGGATTCATCGGCGGCTCGATAATGGCGTATGAACTCGGTTGCGGATTTGTGCCTGCCCGTAAACCGGGTAAACTCCCCGCTGTGACTATCAAGAAAGCTTATGCAAAGGAGTATGGCGTGGATACCATCGAGATGCATAATGACGCAATTACGGAAGATGATGTCGTTGTCCTCCATGATGACCTGCTTGCTACCGGCGGTACTATGCGCGCGTGCTATGACCTCGTGAAGACGATGAATCCGAAAAAAATATATATCAATTTTATTGTCGAACTTACCGATCTGAACGGTCGCGAGAATCTCCCGGAAGATTGCGAAGTGATCTCTCTTCTTAAATACTGATTCAATAAATATGACATTGATTCGATAAAGAAGGGTAGAACCGGAGAACACATTGAACCGGTGCATACGTAAATATCCGGAGAAAATATTGATTAGATGAATACGGATAAAACCGGAGAAAATATCGAAGCAACAGGAAACCCCGATGATGTCGGGGTTTCTTCATCTTCTGCAAGCCGTAGGAATATAAGGAAACTTCTCGCAGGAACAGGGAGAAATATCGATGAATTCGGAGGATTCGATATAGAGATAACTCCCGACCGGACAAAAGAGGATATATTCAATAACCGTCCGGGAGAACAGCTCCGGGAGAAAATTCTGAATCTTCCGGAGCTGCCGGGAGTGTATATGTATCTTGATCGCTCCGGAAAAGTTATATATGTTGGTAAGGCGAAGCGCCTGAAGCGGAGAGTGTCTTCTTATTTCAACCGCTATCATGAAGTGACGCGTACAAATCTACTTGTGCGCAATATCGTCGACATGCGTTTTATCGTGGTGCCGACGGAGGAAGATGCCCTTCATCTGGAGAACGCGATGATAAAGGAATATCAGCCGCGTTATAATGTCTTGCTGAAGGATGATAAGTCATACCCATGGATAGTGGTGACAAAAGAGCTGTATCCGCGTGTGTTCATGACGAGAGAGAAGGGCATTCATGGCCGTTATTACGGACCGTATGCCAATCAGGCGGCGGCAAAGGTGGTGCTTCAGTTGATACGTGAGGTTTACCCGCTGCGCAGTTGCCGTCATACGCTCGAAGAGAAGGGTATCGCCCGAAACAGATATTCGCTCTGTCTCGACTATCATATACACAAATGTCTCGGACCGTGTCGCGGACTTGTCAGTCCGGAGGACTATGGTAAATACATAACGAGGGTGCGCCAGATACTCAACGGTGAGACTGTGGAACTCGAGAATGTTTTGAAGGATGAGATGTCGAGACTCAGTGAGGAGTGGAAATTCGAGGAAGCACAGGTTGTCAAAGAAAAATATGAGGCTGTCAGGAAATATAACGCCAAGAGTGTTATTGGCGAGGCTTCGGAAAATTCGGCGGATATGTTCGCCTACGTGGAGAATGAAGACCGTGCTTTTGTGAATTTCATGCATCTCAACAGGGGAGCGGTGACACAGAGTCTTAATCTTGAGTATCGCCGTCAGAAAACAGATATCACCCGGGAGGAGATTCTTTCCATGGCTGTCGCCGAGATCGTCGAGCGCTTTGACAGGGAATTCAAGGAGGTGATAGTGCCGTTTATGCCGGATGTGGAGTTCGAGGGAGTGAGATTTGTGGTGCCGTCCCGGGGTGATAAAAAGAAAGTGCTGGATGTCGGTGTAAAGAATGCCACGCAATATATGCACGATGTCGAGAAGCAGGCGGAGAAACTGAATCCCGAGAGGGGTGTGGAGAAATTGATGGCGCAGATGAAAAGTGATTTCCGTCTGGAGACGGAGCCGCGCCATATAGAATGTTTTGACAACTCCAATATCCAGGGCACAAATCCGGTCGCGAGTTGTGTGGTCTTCCGGAATGGAAAACCGGCTCGACGCGATTACCGCCATTTCAATATAAAGACTGTTGTCGGCGCAAACGATTTCGCTTCCATGAAAGAGGTCCTTCACCGTCGTTATACGCGTATGATGGCTGAAGGGGAGTCGTTGCCGCAGCTGGTTGTCGTCGATGGAGGCAAAGGACAGCTGAGTGCTGCCGTCGAGGCATTCGACGAGATGGGAATCCGTGGCATAGTCGCCCTTGTAGGCATAGCCAAGAGGCTCGAGGAGATTTATTTCCCCGGTGATTCACTGCCGCTCTACATCGACAAGAAATCGCAGAGTCTGAGGGTGATACAGGCATTGCGCGATGAAGCTCACAGATTCGGCATCACCCATCATCGCAATCGGCGAAGCAAGTCTCAGACTGTTAGTGAATTGGATTCCATCAAGGGTATTGGTGACGCGACATCCGCCACACTCATGAAAGAATTCAGGAGTCTTAAGCGCGTGAAAGAGGCGACGCTTGAGGATCTTGCCGCTGTGATCGGTAAGGCAAAAGCGACCTCTGTCTACAACCATTTCCATTCTCCGGATAACTAACAATTAGAAGAAAAATAACGAATCAGTTCTGGTTATTTGTATGGGGTCTGACGGGTATAAACACGAATGCGACCGGTTTCGCAACCAGCCGCATTCTCGTGTTTTCCATAATACTTTTTCGAACTAACCTAACATCATGAAACGATTTT
>NZ_CAJMXD010000378.1:0-2815 GCF_905219685.1 Barnesiella sp. CU968 | reverse complement strand
TGCCTCCTTGAGGCCTTTTATGGTTGGTTTCGCCGAGTCTCATAAAATCCTCTCAATGAACCTCACAATTAAATTTAAACAGTTTCTAAGAGAGGGGAATATTGGGTTTGCAAGCCTTTGTTAACCATTCTTTTCTGCATGGTCAAGATCTGTAAAAATGCATTAAAGTGATCATGGTTGTTCTGAGTGTGCATAATATAAAGTATACTGCCCATCCATAGAATATATAAACTGAGAAACCGATTCTCAGCCAATAATCTACTATTATTATCCAAGAGAACAGGACTATGATGTTCGGGAAAAGAGTGAGCTGAATCAGCAGATATTTAAATATGTTCTGTGGGTTCTTGGCATGACTTGTTTTTTCTTCTTTAGCCATTTGGAATTGGAATGAAGTTATGTTCCTCAGTAGCATTTCGCAAGAAATAACCATTATGGAGAATAGTGAGAGGAGCATTATGTCATCTGGCTTCACAATCTGTATAAAGGTAAGCCATATTGCGATATTCATCAGGGGGTGATCAATAAGGTGTGCCATAAAATCCATCTGAGTTCCATATCGTGAGAAATTTTTTGTGTATCTCGCTACCTGTCCGTCACTGTTATCCATTGTATACCACATTATCCAGCACAAGTATCCCAATATCTTGCATGGCAGGGATGGAATTGCGAACAGGATACTCCCGATGATTCCGAAAATTACCATGAGCATCGTGATATAATTCGGAGTTACATCACGTTTTATAAACCATACCGAAAATAATCGGCCAAGATAGGCACATGGAAAATTATCTGCTAACATTTTGTCAGTAAATCCCGGTTTTGTATATTTGAGTTTGATTGTGTTTCTAATTTCTTTGTCTGTCATGATTCAGGTGTAAAAATTTTTTAATCATTGTAACAAGGTCAAGTGCATTTTGATCTTTTAAAAAAAACAAACTGCTTATATATATTATAGAACATGTTGCGATAGATAAGGCTAATTGTAGTTGATAACCGAATCTTAACATCCCAATTCCGTAGATTACAGGAATGAAAAGTAATGACAGGCCGAAATATCTAAGGCATGTCAGATTGAATAAGCCTACTTTGATCTTAATGTTTCTGTATATATATATAAGGCATATGCACACAAATATGATTTCGCTTATCAACGTGCACGATATGGAGACCGCAGGTGTGAGATTCCCTATAAAGATTACATTCAGAATTATGTTGACGGCTCCGCACAGCAGGTTGAAAAGCACAAGAATCTTTTCTTTGCCGTGAAGAAATATAATCTGGTTGTAAAGAATCGCATCTATCCCCAAAACAATTATCCTTAATGCAAAAATCCTCATCGGTGCTACTGCCGGAAGGTATTCGTCTCCTCCGAAAAGAAGAATTATCGGACGGGCAAGCATGAACAGACCGATACTTACAGGTATCATCAGCGACAAGGTAAGTTTCATTATACGTTTTACTGTCTGCTGATACATGTCAGGATTTTCGTTGAGATAAAGAGAAAGACGGGGCAATGTCGCGAAAACAATCGAAAGAATTACAAGCTTGCACAGCTCTACAATTTTTTGACCCAAGGAGAAATAAGCCACATTCTCAGTGCCGGTGTAATACCCGAGCAGAGTGCGGTCGAATACTGTATATAAATATCCGGTATTGTTCAACACAAGGATTGTCAGAAGAGGAATTATATATTTGCACGGGTGTATGCCGGAGAAGAGGTCACGCCAGCTTATGCTTATTTTTTTTCTTGAATAAATATAACTTACAAGATAATTAAGAACGGCAACCGCCACTGTTATCATTACGTATATATATTCATCGGATTCATTCCTGACCAGTGTGAAGATGAAAATAAAGCTTATGAGGCGAATCAAGACTGTTTTGACTGTTATGAATTTAAACTCCTCCATTGCCTCATTATACCATTCCACATAGATTATCTGAGAAACAAGATTTCCGCACAGGATATATGAAATTCTTTTAAGTTCCGCGTCGTGGATAAAAAATAAGATGAAGAGAATATATAATGCAAGGAACAGCAGGTTTGTTATCAATCCTATGCAGAAGAGGTTTTTGTAAATGTCGGTGACGATTCTCCGGTTGTTTCTGTGCGCGCTGATTTCCCTGAGTCCATAATTATATATTCCGGACATGCCCAGCATGCCGAAGTAACCGAATAAAACGGTAGCGTAATCTATGTTTCCCATATTATGAGCACCCAGAACGCGGTATACATAGGGAGTGATAATAAAAGGCAAAAGCACGTTGAAGAGATTCAACACGCCTTTTGCCATGATATTATGTGCTATAGACTTTGCCAACTTAGTGGAAATTAGTTTGAGAAATTTCGGATATTTTGTTTCCGAAGCCTGGAGAATAAATATAGTAAAAAGAATATGAAGACTTGCGGAACAAGACCCATAAACGTGAGCATGTTGTCGAAGATATTCAATACTACAATGATATCAACAGAGACTATCATGGGAAAATAATAGTTTGAACTTTTTTTTATAATTTTAATGTTTATCGTTATAAATATCAGCAGGAAAATGAATAATAGCCACAAACCGATCCATCCCAGATAGTTGTATGCCCTGCCGTATATTGATGCTACTGTAAATGAGGAGCTGATCAGTATGGCTCTGTTTGCAAAGTTTGATTCGTCCTGTTCTCCTGCAATCCGTTTTGAGATTATCTCTGGAGTGCATTCATAAATTACAAAATTTTGCGCGTCTTCTGAATCTGACTGAGACCAGTTTGAGTTGGTAATGGTGTTTTGTGTGTTTGCGAGCGGACTGGCAATGTATATATA
>NZ_CAJMXD010000377.1:0-2824 GCF_905219685.1 Barnesiella sp. CU968 | reverse complement strand
AGTTATCTCTCCATAGTCCACACTGACATACGGAAATATGTTTACCTCAAAACCCCATGAATGATAAGTGAAAAATATTTCATCAGTACGACTGCCGGCTTTTCGACTCAATGCAAATCGACCCCTGAGGATCTTGAAACCTTTAGCTGCAGCGAATGGCTCCAAGGTGGAGAAAATATGTTTTTTAACGTCCTGTATCTTCATAATCACATCCTGTTTATGGTAGTGTGAGGCATCAGAACCTTTGATAAATCAATACCTCCGCGGAAATCTACGTCAGTAAGACTGGCTTCGGAAAAGTCAACATCCTCCAATCGTCCTTTATTAGACACTAAAAATGATAATTTATTCCCATAATAATAGCTGTCGAACTTCGGTCCGCAAAACACGCATCCATAAATCTTTCCGACAAATTTGCACTTTGAAAATGACGCGGCAATGAATGCGGTATTGAAGTCGCAGTTAATGAACGTACAACCAATGAAATCTGCAATTCCGAGGCTTCTTAATTTGACATTTTCAAAAGTGCAATCCATATAGATTGTTTTCCGTAGCAAGACCGAAGTCCGTCCACCCATAGAGAAATGTTGTAACTTACCGCTTTTGAAAACACATTCTATAAATCGACACCCTCTTGCAAAGACATCTGAAAAATCACATCCAAGAAATTGGCATCGCTCAAATTTCTTTTTAGTCCACCACACGGCAATGCTTTCGTTACAAAACGAGGTGCGCTTAAAAACCTGATTGCTATATTGTTTATCGGTCAGTTTCATTTAGTTTCATTCCTTTTTTGCGCTTCAAGAAATTCCTGTTTGCCAGGAAAAGTCTGTGCTCCTAAGACACCGGCACTAAACTCGAAAACAGTAGAGTCATTATATACTATCAGGCACGGATCAGCGTTTATGCTGTCCTGCTGGTCATGCGAGAGAGGATGATTATAAAGGCGATATGAGTACATTCCCATATTCATACGTCGGAATCGGATAGTTGAATATTCCGAATCGGGATAATTGTTGACATCTATCCCTATACAATCTAAGTAGTCCAAACGTTCTTTTAGTTGCTTTTTTTCAAATTCGTCCAGTATATCGGATTGGGGCATAGATTGTGGCATATCTCCGTTATCAAATTCAACAACCAGTCGTGTGCTGTCAGGCAGCATATCGCGATAACGACCTACTGTATTCCACATCCAGAAAACAGGCTCTCCGTTGTAACATTCAGCCATAATGAACGCATCGCATCTCATAGGTGGTCTATTAAGTAGAAAAACTATACCCCCAAGGATTAACAGATCAGCGATATGGAACCATAAAAGAATCCTGTCGGCTTTTGAGTGTCGCCTTACGGCCTTGACAAAAGAATAAATCCAAAATCCGATAAGCGGAATTATAAAGAGGAATACGAAAAACAATAACACAATGACGCCGACCGCCCGAAATTCATTTTTATCGGCAGATGCAATCAAAAATACAAGCAACCAAACCGTGACAACTGCCACAGAAAGATACCGCATGAATCGGCTGAATCGTTGTCGTTTATTTATAGGCTTGCTTATCCCGTTATTCTCCATACTCAATGTTGTGGTTTAGTGCGTATTCTTTGGCTTTTTCTTTATCAAACGAATCGTCAAGGGGGAGTATTGCCACGCCATCCTCTGTTGTTTCGCCATTATCGAAATCTCCGTAAATCACAATAGCTCCGATGGTGTCCAACGGGGTAAAGGATTTTGGATGAACAAACTTATATCGCTGTTTCTCTACTTCAAGCAGACCCTTCTTTTCATAAAGAATGGCACTGTCGAAGCCTATTATCTCTGACGGTTCCTTCATGATATATTTGTCCGTTTCGCAATACACAGCATCAAACGTCAGGAATGTAAATATTAAGCCTACAACTGAGAGAAGCATCCAACCAATGGCATATATCCGTGAGATAGTATTATACACCGCTTTTTTACCGCGAATGAAATATACCGCACAACCCGAAAGGGCGGTAATCCAAAATAGTACATAGCCTAACCGCCAACGTAACTGCAAACTGTTCAACACCACAAAGAGGAACAGTACCAGCATCACGGCATGAAAAGCCACCAACAATATCTTCTGCCACTTATTCATAATACCTGTGTTTTATCTGATTAACGCGGATTCCCTCTTTGTTTTTCATAACCAGTTGTTTTTAAGGACGCGTCGTGAATAAATCGGGGCGTAGAAAAAACAGAACCACACGTTTAGCAATATATATCCGGGCGTGTCTTGTTTTATGGCTATTGCTATATTGCGTTGTATGAACACAGAGACAGCGATAATCAAAGCGATATAAAATATACCGCCTATTTTCGAGTCAATCAGTGGCGTATAGAACACTGCCGCTAATGTATATAGCAGCCAAAACAGTTGCACATTGCGAAGGAATAGATAGACCTTGCGCTTTGGAAATGTCTCCGATGCCTGTTTGCCGTCTGCCTTGCCGCTCAGGAAATATAAACTCAGGAAGGGATTGACAAAGAAGTTTCCGCAGAGTATCAATGACAGATACCTGCCACCGTATCGTACACGGCTAATACGGATATTGGCAAACAACAATCCCATCGCCGAAGCCATAAGCAGTAGCTGTGCTACTTTAGCCACATCAGAGTGCAGCCATAACTTACCGTCAAGCCACCCACCACTTATCCCGACAATAAGGACAGCAGCGTAAACCAGCAATATAAAATTACCGACAATTGCAGTGATATATAATGATTTATTCATTCAAAACCGGTTGTTAATGCTTTAATGGTATAATTCCAACTCATGATATATAAAAAGAATTACAA
>NZ_CAJMXD010000376.1:0-2835 GCF_905219685.1 Barnesiella sp. CU968 | reverse complement strand
CCATTTATTCTATATTATCTGCCCGATAATTCGGGTATGGTACAAGCTATTGTCCAAGATGAGACAATTTTCCTTACTCAAAAAGCAATGGCAGAGCTGTTTGACGTAGAAGTTAACACTATCAATTATCATTTGAAAGAGATATTCTCGACGGGTGAATTGATTGAGGAAGCAACTATTCGAAAAATTCGAACAGTTCAGACAGAAGGTAATCGTCAAGTCGAACGCGAAAGAGCTTTTTATAACCTGGATGCAATTATCAGCGTTGGATATCGCGTTAATAGCCAGAGGGCTACGCTATTTCGCCAATGGGCTACTCGTGTACTCAACGAATTTATCCGCAAGGGGTTTGTGCTTGATGACGACCGATTGAAGCAAGGAAATGCGGTGTTCGGGCGCGATTACTTCCGTGAACTCTTGGAACGAGTTCGTTCNATCCGCGCCAGCGAGCGTCGCATCTGGCAGCAGATAACAGACATCTATGCCGAATGTAGTATTGACTATGACCGCCTTGCTCCAACTACAAAGGAGTTTNATGCAATGGTACAGAACCGGTTCCATTATGCCATAACCGGACATACTGCCGCTGAAATAATCCATGCCGGAGCAGACCATACAAAGCCGCATATGGGTTTGACCACATGGAAATATGCCCCCGAAGGACGCATTCTGAAATCCGATGTTTCTATCGCCAAGAATTATCTGACGGATAAGGAAATACGCTCACTTGAACGCACTGTTACCTCTTACTTCGACTATATCGAAGGACAGATTGAGCGTGGCAATGTATTCAACATGGAACAGTTCGCTGCAAGCGTCAATAAATTCCTTACGTTCAACGACTATAAAATATTGCCTAATCGTGGAAGTGTCTCTGCAGCACAGGCAAAGGCTAAAGCCGAAGCAGAATACGACCTTTTCAACCCAACCCAGCAAATAGACTCCGATTTCGACAAGGAAATCCGGGGTATGCTCGACAAAGACTGAACGCTATGGAACTGAAGAAATATAAACTTGGTGAACTGATTGATGTCCGTCGTGGTGCCTCACTTGCAGGAGAATATTATGCGACTGAGGGAAAACTTATGCGCCTTACTCTCGGCAATTTTGATTATCAGGGTGGTGGCTTTAAAGATAATACCTCCAAGAATGATTTGTACTTTACAGGACCGGTAAAGCCGGAATTCATTCTTAGCGAAGGAGACATCATCACACCTCTGACAGAACAGACACCCGGTCTGCTCGGAAGTACAGCAGTTATTCCAGAATCGGGAAAATATATTCAGAGTCAGGATGTGGCATTGGTTACACCTGATGAATCAAAACTTGACCGANACTTTTGCTATTATCTTCTCCCTTCCAAGATAGTAAAGCAACAATTAGCCGCAGGTGCTCAACAAACGAAAATCAGACACACCACCGCTGATCGGATAAAAGATTTAACTGTTTTTATTCCTGATTTAGCAAATCAAAAAGCAATTGGACTGCTTCTCCATGATATAGATCGAAAGATTGCTCTTAACCGTGAGATAAATCGCAATTTAGAGGCGATGGCGCGTCAGCTCTACGACTACTGGTTCGTGCAATTTGATTTTCCCGACGAGAATGGGAAACCTTACAAGTCAAGCGGCGGCAATATGGTGTGGAATGACAGGCTAAAGAGAGAAATTCCTCAAGGATGGAACGTGGATAATATTTTGTCTATATGTGAGATAAAAGTCGGTGGTACGCCAAGCAAATTCAATAATACATATTGGGATAACGGCTCAATTCCATTCTTGGGACCAACGGATGTATCTGACAATATCTTCCAACTAGACACTGTCGATCACATAACGCATGAGGGTCTGGAACATTGTGCATCTTCTCTCTTTCAAGTTGGAGATATTATATTGACCGCTCGTGGATCTATAGGCAAAATGGTAATAGTCGGAGAACCTATGGCTATGAATCAATCATGTTACGCGCTGTCTCCAAAATTCCAAAATACTACGTATCTTTACTTTCTTTCCAAGGAGCTAATTGAATGGCTTAAGGCAAAAGGTAGTGGTTCCGTTTTTAAATCCTTCAATGTACAAGATGTGGAATATTCTCAACTCTGCATAGCTCCGACACAAATTATCGAAAGATTCTGTAATTCTGTCAATTGCCTTTTCTCACAGATAAGAGAGAATACGAAGGAAATTGCAACATTAATAGCTCAAAGAGAAGAATTGCTACCACTTCTGATGAACGGACAGGTATCGGTCATGCCTCGGGAGGTAAATTGCGATTTATCTCACGATTGAGAGCAATTTTATCATCAATTTCAGACAAAAAACTACCAATTCGTTCTTGTTCTGAACGGTTTGGCAGTATTATGTCCATATTCAAAAGAACATTAGGATCAATTCGCTTATGACTTCCGGAAGTATTAGAGTTTTGCCCGCAAAGATAGTCTGTCAGAGAATCTGATATTAATAAGAAATAAGCGAAATTGAAATCTACGAGCTGCTCGTTCACAACAAGGGGTAAGAATTCTGTTGAGGCAAGTTTGTTATCATCTTGATCATCAATTTTCCATACTCGCTTAAATCTAACATTCAATTTGTTAAAGAGAATGCACTTATCGGGTACAACAAGCTTATTGCTCATTATATCCTGACCATTAACTTCTTCTCTTGTTTTATTTTCATCAAACGATGGAAGACTGTAAAGGTGGTAATGAACATCACGCTGCGGAGCAACCGATTTTATTTCTAATTTAAATATATCTTTGAGTAAACGTCCCATAAAGCGCATAACTCTCTTAAGTGTCCGAAGTTTCGGGCACTTCAATATTTCATGTCATTAAAA
>NZ_CAJMXD010000375.1:0-2848 GCF_905219685.1 Barnesiella sp. CU968 | reverse complement strand
TCAGATAGCGGGAAAGACAGTTAATGTGTCTGCCAACACAGAGATAATACCCTCGGATAATGGTGGAGAGTTTCTGCGTCTTTATATTCATCGCAACGCACACTCTTTAGCATCTACAAGCGATGGCCGTTTTTATATTCGGATTGGAGATACATCAAAGCCAGTGCTGGGAGATGAGTTTTTCAGGCTCGCAGGAGAAAAGGATTCCACAAAATGGGAAAATACAGCATCACAATGGACATGGCAGAAATGCGATAAAGATAAACTGCAAGACCTGTTGGCAAGAATTAATGATTCAGACCGAGTTTCTGAATTTGTAAAAGCCAAAGAGACAAAGGAGATTTTAGATTATTTCGGGCTCACCAAAGAGGATGGTGATGAGATGACAAACTTAGGTGTACTATTTATCGGAACCCAGCCTCAGCGTGGCAACCTTATCAACTCCCCGATAATGCAATGCATCAAATATGATGCCGATGGAGAGAAGGTGCAAAAATATCTTTGGGATGACTACACGATGAATCCGATTGAAATGATTGAAAGCCTTTGGAGCAGAGTCCCTGACTGGAAAGAAACAAATGAGATTGCCGATGGACTTTATCGCCGTAACATACTTGCCTACGATGAGAGAGTTATACGTGAACTGTGCGCTAATTCGCTTGTTCATAGATCTTACGCAGTGTCTGGAGACATATTCATCAATATATACCCCGACCGAGTTGAGTTCGTCAATCCGGGACAGTTGCCATTGGGAGTGACTGAAAACAATATCCTCCATAAGTCGGTAAAGCGAAATGAGCGTATGGCAAATCTATTCTTTGCTTTGCATCTTATGGAGCGCGAAGGTTCCGGGTATGACAAGATGTATGAAGTACAATTGACCAACGGTAAACGAGTGCCAAGAGTCTTAGAAGGAGAAGATTCGGTAACTGCTATTGTTGAACGACGTATTGTCAGCTATGAAGCAATCAAGGTTATGCAAACCGCTTCGCAGAAATTTACTCTAAAACAGAAACATATTATCTGTCTTGGCATAATTGCTCAGGCAGGAAGTATCTCCGGCTCAGAATTGATACATCAGCTTGAGTTAAAAGACAATGTAGCTCTACGCCCGTGGCTCCGTCCATTGCTTGACATGGGGTTGGTTGAAACCAATGACGGCAAAACAAAAAACGTAGAATACCGGGTCGTTTCTCAGCTACTTCGCGACAGTGACTTTAAAGGAAGGACGACCTTGAAGCGAATAGAACCTCATCGTTTGCGCGAACTGATTCTTGAAGACTTGAAACTTTTCGGGCCAACCTCTATAAAAGACCTCAATATAAGAATTGGGAAAGAAATTGGCATCCGTTCGATTCAACGGATTCTGAAAAATCTTATAGAAGATGAACTGGTCGTAAAGACAGGAGCGACAACTTCTTTACGTTATAATCTCGCGACAAAATAAGTCTAATAAACCACGCTATTATCGTAAATTTAATAATATTTGTTGCAATCTTGTCTTAAAACAAAATCAATAGGCTGTGTTTTAGCAATATAACTTGCGACAAACACAATCTAATAAAAGGTCTGACTTGCGACAAACGTATCAATCCATTTCCAAAGAATAAGATACCCCGGCATTGCGATGAGGTACAATGCTGAAAAATCGTAACCACCTGGATTTGTACTTGTAAATGTAAAGGTGTAAGAAATATTAACTTCGGTGATTTGTAAGTATACGGTAAAGCACGTATTGCACGATTTGGCAAAATGGCACGAAGAAGCCCGAACGTTGCGGATGTTCGGGCTTATTCGTGCCATTTTGAGGATGTTTGTTGGCGTTTTGGTCAGTCTGGGTCGGGAAGATTCCATGGTTTAATATCGCGCCGTTTGGCACATTCACCCGGAAGAAGATCTTCCATGGGTTGACCGTTCTTTCTGCGGGTCGGTATCTCGACAAGAACGTGTTCAAGCCACTGCCGTGGATCCACATCAGCAGCCCGGCATGAGGCAATCAGTGAGTAGACTATAGCGGCTCGGTAAGCCGAGGCATCGTTGCCACAGAAGAGCCAGTTCTTGCGTCCAAGCGCCAAGGGACGGAGAGCGTTCTCGATCAGGTTATTTTCAAGACATGGCAGAGCGTATATCACTGTGCGCCCAAACTGGAAGTGACAACCTCAGGCGGCGTTGACCGCACAACTCTTACCCTCGGTTTTGAGGGACACCAGCCCGATATAGAGGCGATGAAACTTCTCTATGACAATCCTGATGAGCTTATTGAGGTAAGTGATACACCGAAAAGTAAGGGAGAAAATAAGGATGCCCTCAAAATGTCCCTCAAAATGGAGAGTGTGTCCTTCAGAATGTCCCTCAAAACAACATAAACGTCCTTCAAAACGAAGAGGATGTCCCTCAAAACGAAAGTTTCGATATTAAAAAGGAGATAGTTAAATTGATTAATGAAGATTTACAAATCACTCGCGAGCATATTGCAAAGGAGTTAAACATTTCTTCAAAGACCGTAGGACGCTATCTTTCAAAACTCGGGATTTCGTGGGAAGGACATCCTAAAACCGGGCATTGGAAACTCCCCTAAAAGGAATAACTGTTATCGTTTGATAGGTATTTTTAACTCTGAAAGTGTTGTATAATCGATGAAAAATCAGTAATTTTGCTCTCAGTCATGTCCCACATGGCGTAAGAACATTGAAATCTGTAGGAGTAGAGATAGGGAACGCGCCCTGAACGCTCTCGGATTAAATGTCTGATTAACACGATACTTAATTTATAGTCCCATTGTCCAAGTGGGACCACTCCTTAAAAATAAAGCAGTTACGAAATAAATCGTAACTGATTTTTCTTTTAC
>NZ_CAJMXD010000374.1:0-2856 GCF_905219685.1 Barnesiella sp. CU968 | reverse complement strand
TAAATTCCACGGCTATAAAATATAATATCATATCATGAAACAAAAATCTTTATTGTTGGCAATCGCTGCGTCTGCAACCTTATTATGCTCAGCGGCAGGTCTATTGCCTTATCAGAATACATCGCTTCCTATTGAGGAGAGAGTCAATGACGCGTTGTCGCGAATGACTACCGCCGAAAAGGTGGCGATAATCCACGCACAATCTAAATTCAGTTCGGCAGGTGTGCCGCGTCTTGGCATTCCGGAACTATGGTGCACCGATGGTCCTCATGGGGTTCGTCCTGAGGTTCTTTGGGATGAATGGAACCAAGCCGGTTGGACCAACGATTCTTGCACGGCTTTCCCGGCACTGACTTGCCTTGCGGCTACATGGAATCCTGAGATGTCAGCTCTTTATGGTAAATCTATAGGTGAGGAGGCGAGATACAGGGAGAAAGATGTTCTGCTTGGTCCCGGTGTTAATATCTATCGCACTCCGCTTAACGGCAGGAACTTCGAATATATGGGAGAAGATCCCTATTTGGCAGCCGTGATGGTGGTTCCGTATGTTCAGGAGCTTCAGAAAAACGGAGTGGCGGCATGCGTGAAACATTATGCACTCAACAATCAGGAATACTTCCGCCACACTGTTGATGTTGACCTCAGCGACCGTGCGCTTTATGAGATATATCTCCCTGCATTCAAAGCTGCAGTGCAGAAAGGGGGAGCATGGTCTATAATGTCGTCCTACAATTTATATAAAGGTCTTCATGCCGGTCAGAATCCGCGTCTGCTTAAAGAGATACTACGCGATGAGTGGGGATTTGACGGCGCGGTGATATCAGATTGGGGTGGCGTGCACAATACTGCTCAGGCAATTACAGGTGGTCTTGACCTTGAATTCGGTTCATGGACCAATGGACTTTCCGAGGGTAAGAAGAATGCCTACGATAGTTATTATCTTGCAGATCCTTATCTGAAGCTCATAAGCGAGGGGAAGGTAGACACCAAGGAACTTGACAAAAAGGCGGCAAACGTGTTGCGCCTGATTTTCCGCACTGCCATGAATAATGAAAAACCATTCGGGTCTCTTAATACTCCGGAACATGTAGAGGCAGCGAGACGAATTGCCGGAGAAGGGATTGTGCTCTTGAAAAACGAAGGCGCTATTCTCCCACTTGATGTGAGTGGCAAGAAGATTTTAGTGGTAGGAGAGAACGCTATAAAGCCTATGACTGTGGGCGGTGGAAGCTCATCGCTGAAAGTCAAGGAGGAGGTGTCTCCTCTTGAGGGATTGAGAAGACGTTTCGGTAAGGTTGCGGAAATTACCTATGTGCGTGGATATGCAGGAGAGCAACTTAAAGATCATGACGGTATGAAATTGCTTGACATTTCAGATAATCGTTCTGAAGAGGAAATGATATCTGAAGCTATTGCTGCTGCAAAAAATGCCGATTATGTGATCTTTGTAGGTGGCCTCAATAAGAATCCTTATCAGGATTGTGAGAATACCGACCGTGCAGGTCTGGGTCTTCCCTATGGACAGGACAAGGTAATCACTGAACTTTCCAAAATAAATAGGAATGTCATTGTTGTAAATATCTCCGGTAATGCGGTCGCAATGCCTTGGATCAAGGATGTTGCAGCTGTAGTGCAGGGTTGGTATTCAGGTTCAGAGGCAGGTAACGCAATTGCTGATGTCCTGTCGGGTGATGTGAATCCTTCGGGCAAACTGCCGTTCACATTCCCGGTGCGGCTTGAGGATGTAGGGGCGCATGCCATGGGTGAATATCCGGGTAACGCCGATGCCTTTAAATGTAATAAAGACACGATGCCGGAATATTACAAGGATGATATTTTTGTTGGCTACCGTCATGCCGACAAGATAAAGAATGCCCCTCTTTTCCCATTCGGACACGGACTCAGCTACACCTCTTTCGAATATGGCAAACCGATGGCTGACAAGAAACAGATGGATGCTGACGGAACTATAACATTCTCCATAAATGTCAAGAACACGGGGAAGATTGCCGGGAAGGAGACTGTGCAGCTCTACATATCAGATAAAAAATCATCCCTTCCGCGACCTGTGAAGGAGCTGAAGGGATTCAGTAAGGTGGAGCTTGCTCCCGGTGAAGAAAAAACCGTAACCTTCATCGTTGGCAAAGAGGAATTGAGTTATTTTGACGATGCGAAACATGCATGGGTTGCAGAACCCGGCACATTCGAAGCATTGTTTGGCTCTTCCTCTCGTGACATTCGAGGTTCTCTGACGTTTAAGCTGACCGATTGATCGAGTTTTATTACTATAGATTATCTTTTTATTCCAATAAGGGAGAGGTTGTCACGGACAGTCTCTCCCGCTATTTTTTTGAAGGTAGAGGGCTGTGGCTTCGGGGAGGCCGGCTTTGGCAAGGCTGTCGATACGTTGTGCATACGGGTAGACGTTTTCAAGCACTTCGCGAGTTGAATATGAAGGTGTATAGCTCGCATCCTGTATTACCACGTAGTCGAAGCCGCCATCGGCAAGTGTCTCTGTCAGGAATTTGTGTTTAAGATGTCCTTTCAAGGTCTGTCCTCCTTTCAGACAGCGGTTTGGAGCCATTTTAAGATTGAGTGATGCTGCGAGATCCCTCACCATTGACGGCATGTCATTATAGAACGTGTAGCTATTGCCGATGAAAAAGATTTGTGTGGAATCTGACTTTTCGGCCCGCATTCGCCGTATCGTTGCAGCGTCTGAATCAATTGTAGCTGAGAATGCGAGTGCAATTGCAAGCATTGTCTTGTGGGGATGGGTGTAAACGTCCCATAAAGCGCATAACTCTCTTAAGTGTCCGAAGTTTCGGGCACTTCAATATTTCATGTCATTAAAAA
>NZ_CAJMXD010000373.1:0-2861 GCF_905219685.1 Barnesiella sp. CU968 | reverse complement strand
CGTCACCACCCTGTTGGAAAACAGGATTTCCCTGCAGTTCTCCGATAGAGTCTACAACGCCTGCTGCATAGACGGTGGAGCTGTCCATTTCCATGCGTATTTCAGCCGAATTTAGTTTAAATTCGCCGTAATCCACGTTGCCGTCGCCATAAAGGTAGGCATTCTGCTGTCCCATCAGCACGAGAGAATCCTTTGCCGAGAAATTCAGAGCGTTGTCAAGATCCACCTTTTCCCTGATTATGCGGGAGAATCCTTTTCGCTCTCCGAGCGAATCTCCCGGTACGGAGTCTGCGCCCTGTAGCGGGGATA
Source organism: Barnesiella sp. CU968 (assembly GCF_905219685.1). Lineage (NCBI taxonomy): Bacteria > Pseudomonadati > Bacteroidota > Bacteroidia > Bacteroidales > Barnesiellaceae > Barnesiella > Barnesiella sp. CU968. The sequence continues at coordinate 2,552 of NZ_CAJMXD010000373.1, read as the reverse complement.
TGGAGTCCTGTAAGTTGATAGGCTTTAAGGTTGTGGAATCAGGATCTGAAAGTATTGAGTCACGGAGGACAATACTTCCGTCTTTAAGTATCCCGTTACTGTCGGGCATGAGTATCCTATCCGGCAGCTTTGTCAAAGTGTCGGATGCCGATGTTTTAAGTGGCGCTCTGCGCGGAGTTGTGTTCTTTTGCGCCCAGACGAAACTTAAAGCAAGGATAATTGCAATATATAGTGTAAGTTGTCTCAAAGTTGTTGTTGGCAGTCCTGACGATGCAACAATGGAAACGAAGGTCGCCACATTGCGGTTCGGACGAAATTAGCGCTGCAAAGATAGCCAAATTTGAAGAGACAGCCAAATATCACACCACAAACCGTGTGTTAAATCTTTCACAGATGCTTTGTAAGTCTGTATATCCGCTATTAATACAGATGGTTGTGTAGTTGCTATAAGTGGTTGGAGTTATTGACGTGACGTAAGTTATCCGAAGAGTGAATGGAGGGTGAGGAAACGGGCGAGGGTGTCGGCACCGTGGCGTTCCATGGAGCGGAGCACTCGGTCGAAGCTTTTCTCTGTGCGTATGTCTCCGGATTTGGAGTAGAATTTATCAGCGTAACATATTAATTTTTCCTCAAGCGTCTGAGGGGTCATGTCGCGGTGTGGAAGCGGGAGGTTCTGGCGGATTATGTCTTCGACGGTAAGTCCGGATCCTGTATGCCGTTCACACACGAGTGCATGTCGTGGCAGGTGTTCCGCCTCAAGTATCTTGCGTCCTTCTATCCCGTGGCAGATGTATGGCAGGTCTCCGGTGCAAAATATATCCGGTGCATCGCATCGGAAGATGCCGATGTCATGAAGCATTGCCGCAGAGGCAACGAAGTCTCTGTTAACTTCGATGCCCCTGCGGTCTATGCATTCCAAAGCCTTGTCCCTTACTTTGACGCTGTGGATCACGAGCGTTTCGTAAAGCGGTGTGCCGGGCTTGTAATATTTCTTGATAATGTCAAGAGGTTCTGTCATTGATGATCAGTCAAATTCGATGATTTCGCACCATCCGTGGGTATCTTCCTCTTCTCCGAGCTGGATTCCGCGTAGTTTGTTGTAGAGTGCGGTGGATTTTGGTCCCGGAGTGCCGTCGGGGCAGTAAGTGAACGTGCGGTCGTTGTCAAGGTCGTATATCTCGCCGATCGGGGAGATGACGGCGGCCGTGCCGCAGTTGCCGGTTTCTTCAAAAGTCTCCAGCTCTTCGTATGGAACATGACGGCGTTCCACAGTCATGCCGAGGTCTTCGGCAATCTGACGGATGCTCTTGTTTGTGATTGAAGGAAGAATTGACTCGCTGTCAGGTGTGATGTAGCTGTTGCCGCGTATTCCGAAGAAGTTGGCGGCTCCGCATTCATCAAGATATTTCTTCTCTTTCGGGTCGAGGTAAAGCATCACGGCATATCCGAGATCGTGTGCTTTCTCGCCGGCAACGAGCGATGCCGCATAATTGCCGCCGATCTTTATTGAACCGGTACCTTTGGGAGCAACGCGGTCATACTCGCGAGAGAGACACACCTTGCAGGGCTTGAAGCCGGTCTTGAAATAGGGACCGACCGGAGTCACGAGCATAGCTACCATATATTCATCGGCAGGTTTTACGCCTACACGGGCAGACATGCCGATCTGGAAGGGGCGAATGTAAAGAGACGCGCCTGTTCCGTAAGGGGGTATGAACCGTTCGTTGAGTCTGACAACTTTACGGACCATCTCGCAGAACAGTTCTTCGGGCATCGGTTCCATCTTGATGCCTTCGGCACTGCGTATGAAACGGCGTGCGTTCTCTTCCATGCGGAATACTCGCACCTTGCCGTCTTTGCCGCGGAAAGCCTTGAGACCTTCGAATGATTCCTGTCCGTAGTGGAGACAGGTTGCGGCGATGTGAACGGGTATGTATTCGGAGTCGCTGACTTCGATTTCTCCCCATTTGCCGTCTTTAAACGTGCATCTTACGTTGTAATCTGTGGGAACGTAGCCGAACGGCAGTTCTTCCCATTTGATGTCGGGTGTTTCCATGTGTATAACTGGTATAGGTTTTTCAAACAGTCGTTTGCGGTTTTTGTCAGACCGCCACTTTGCAGGTTAGGTCTCCGACCTTGACGATGTATACTCCATGCGTAGGCAACTGCAATCGTGACGTGCCCGGAGGCAACGTTTCGCTGCTTACCATGCGCCCCAGTATCGTGAAGACCTTTATCTGTACCTGATGGGTGTTTCTGACAAGTATGACTCCGGGCGCGGCTTTTATTTCAAGCTCTGCGTCTTTCATCACCGATTTGGCGGAGGGTTGTTCGGTCTTGACGGGTTCCCATCCCGACTGAGCCGCATATGCGGTCAATGCCCCGACCATGCAGACCGCGGCTGTAAGGATGTATTTGGTCAAAACTTTCATATCTCCTATTTGTCTGTAAAGTTACAAAATCTTTTTAGAAACTGTTTAAATTTAATTCGAAAAAAATGAGAATTGTTGCTGAAGGGTGCAATGGGTGTCGGAGTCTTTACAGGGTATGGG
>NZ_CAJMXD010000372.1:0-2871 GCF_905219685.1 Barnesiella sp. CU968 | reverse complement strand
ATCACCAATTATGCCACATGTCTCGTTGGAACAGGCGTAGCGGTCAATATAGACACCGTCAAGTTCCAATGGCTCTCCTGGTGTGTTATTATTCGGGGCGGTTGCCCATGAAATCTCCCAGGAATGCGGCCAGATGGTATCCTTCTGCCCTACAGTGTCAGCTTCTCCGTAACCGGCATAGAAAACATACACGTTATCCACATAACCGTCTCCGTTACGGTCATAATCTTTGAAATCAATTTCCCCGTCAAGTGCCTTGCACGCATCTATGATCATCTGATGAGGGTTGGCATCTTCTCCATTTCCGAGATTCCTACCATAATAACTTACATTATGAGGGAGTGTTACAGGACCGAACACATCAAATTCAGGATCGAATTTTCCGTTAGAATTATCAAGAAACCAGTCACGGGCAGAACCGGTACCGCCATATGTATCGAATCCTTCCTTATTCAACATCTCAGTGAAATAGGTGTGCGCATCTATCTTGTTGTATGGAGATTTATTCTTGGAATTGAATTTTATATCCTTAAATTCCGCAAGTATGACAAGCACTTTCTGTTTTCCGGTGCAAGGGAACGAATAATCATAAAGACCAGGACCGCGTGTATTCATAATACTCCCTGCAATGAAAGCGGGAGTTTTGCCTTTAAGTTGGAAACGTCCTGATTCCGCAGCACGAAGAGACATCGCCTCTATCGCCTTTGCCGTCTCTTCCTTGGAAATATTCTCAAGGAACATATTATCGGAAGCGGAACGCATCTCAGCATTACGCGCAACTATCCCCGAAGCCTCTATGCTTCCGTCGGGCTGAGGCACGGCGTAAACATATCCCAGTTTGTCGTCATATTTAAGCAGATAGCCGTCGAGGGTATAAATACTTTTGCAGGCGGCATTGCCCCGCTTCACTATAGTAACCTTGGTGCCGTCAGGCTGAGTCACAGCCAACGGAATCCTTATCGCCTGTTTTCCCCATGCGCTTCCCGTAGCCAAGGCAACTATCAAGGCAACAAAATATTTTTTGCTAATTAATTTCATCAAAACAACATGTTAAATCTCCCGCTAATTTAACAATTTATATCTGAACATCCATAGATTACTATAAGTTTTCAGTTTTCGGTTTTCAGTTTTCAGAAAATTAGTTTTCGGTTTTCAGCACCATAAGATTCGGCATATAAATTAGCCGCAAATCTCTGAAAACTGAAAACCGAAAACCGAAAACTAATTTTCTGAAAACTGAAAATAAACTACAAAACTATCTTCAATGTCTTGACAGCTCCGGAGCGGTAACGCGCTACTGCTATCACGATGCCACTCATGGCATCGTCAACGCGTGCCGACAAGCGTTCTCCGTCTGCCACCGGTTCCGCAGCAATCCTCGAGCCACTTATGTCGTAGAGGTCCAGACCGGATACATCACCGTTAGCGAACACCTTCCGGCTGCCACGGTCGAAACTTACCTCCCCTACACCAAGGGCATCAACTTCCGACACTCCTGACGAAGAAAGACGGAAATAGATCTCCGGCGCTCCCTTTATTTCAGCGAAACCGTTGGGAGCCATGGCATATAGCCGAACCCGGTAGAGGTCATATCCCCCGATACCGTCAGTGGAGAGCGTCGACGTGATCGTCGCCGTCTCAGACTTCTCAGCCAGGAACAGATCCGGACCGAACTTCACCGTGGCAAGTATGTTACCTGTGTCAGATGCAGGTGACACCTGTGCCGATATGCCGTAACCGAAATATGCACCAAGGTTCTCTACCACTGCCTTCAGCATGAGTGACGAACCGGTACTCACTTCGTAAACGTTAGGGACAGTCGTGTCTCCCTCCTTGTCGCCGGTCAGTGTTGCATTCTCAGCAACGAACTCGTTTACACCCAATGAAACCGCCGCGTTAACATACATGCGCACAGACGCGTTCCAGTCTTGAGGCTCCCCTGTCTCAGCATCTACGAAACGCAGCTTATATGATGTCAATCGCGAAGGAGCAGCTACACCCGGCAATATGCGGAAGACAGTGGTCAGATCGACCTGCCTTGATTCTCCTCCGGAGAGGGAAACCTCGAAGGCATCACCCTCCATGGCACACACATCGCCGCTGTATAGACATGGCTTGAGAGTGGCGATTGTCGCTTCCTGCGAGGTGTTCCCCACAGTCACGTTCAAGCGGGAGGCGCAGCCGTAATAGAGCTTGCCTACAACCTCGGCACCGGTGACTGCAACCACTGACGGCAATGAAGTGGAAACCTCATACCTGCCCGCTGATTTTGTAATATAGAAGGAGTTTACACATCCCTGCTCCTTGAGCACTGGAAGCCATAGGGCTTCGGGATTGCCATTCTGCTGGGAACTGACCGTAACGCGATAGCTGCCGTCGGCAAGACCATCTGGAATATTGAAAGACACCTTACCTTCATAGCCCGCATAACGAACCTGGTAGCCACCGTCTGTCGGTGTGAGCGAAGGGGCGGCAATAGCTCCCGACTGGAGCTTGAGGGCACCCCCACCCTGCGCCCCGGCGAATGTCGGCTCTATGGTAACACCGAAATTAACATCTATCTCCCTGATGTCTGTGTTCACCCAATAACCCTGCCTGCCGCCGTAGTCGAGTGTCATGGTGACGGACTTGCCGGAAACGGTGGCGGAAAGATTCCCTAACTGGGTCATCCTTGGAGTGTAGGAATAAGAAGCTCCGGGCTGAATACCTATAATTATATCCTGGGCGTAATTGAAGCCGTCGCTTCCGGTGCCGCCGCCAATGCCGACAGAGCCGGGATCAAGGGCAGCGAGAAGGAAATAGCCGTCAGACATTCCTCCCCAACCCCAGTTGAAATGGAAATAGCCGTCACCGGCATAACCGTCGCAGACG
>NZ_CAJMXD010000371.1:0-2885 GCF_905219685.1 Barnesiella sp. CU968 | reverse complement strand
TATTCCGTGCCGGGTCCGCACCATACGTCATGATATGCCACACTGTCAGCGATAAGCACTGAGCCAATGCCCAATGAGCCGTCAACACCTCCCGCAACGCCGGAGTTAATGACAATATCCGGTTTGCGGTCACATATTAGTCTATAGGTGTTGAGTGCGGAATTGACCTTGCCTATACCGCATTTTCCGGCGATAACTTCCTTGTCTCCGATTCTTCCGGCATAGTATTTGTTTTCACCTATATTGATTTCTTCTCTGTCGGGCATCTGGTTGAGGAGCAGTCCAAGCTCTTTGTCCATTGCCACCAAAATTGCAATTCTAAACATGTGTCTGCTTAAATTTGTTAATTGTGCAAAATTAATTAATTTTGTCGGGATATAACCCACTGAGCTATGAAAACTATAAAAATATGGAACGATGCCCCTTCTGAGAAACAGCTTGCGGATATTTGTCGCGGGATTGCGGATGGTGCAGTGGCAATCATGCCGACCGACACGTTGTATGGCATATGCTGCGATGCTCTGAATGTAAAGGCAATCGAGAGGATATGCCGTCTCAAAGGTATAAATCCGGATAAATCAAATCTTTCAATAGTGTGTGCCGATATATCCATGGCGGCGGAGTTTTCAAAGATTGACGACCGTGTGTTCCGTCTGCTGAAAAGCAATACGCCCGGTCCGTTTACTTTTTTGCTTAAATCCGCCTCTGCGCTGCCGAAGGTCTTCAAAGGACGCAAGATTGTAGGAGTGAGAATCCCGGATTGCGATACGATCAGAAAGGTCGTGGATCGTCTCGGACATCCGCTTCTTACGACTTCCATAGAGTATGACGGTGACGACTATGCCGTAAGTGCGGATCTTATTGCGGAGAGTTATGACAATAGGGTTGACTTTATGGTGGAAGGCGAAGACGGAGGTCTGATACCGTCAACTATTGTAGACTGCACAGGAAACGATATTGAAATAGTAAGAGAAGGAAAGGGGGAGCTGGCGTAAATCATGCATATTGCAAGACAACAATTGAAAAATTCGATGCTTCCGATTGCAATGGTCGGCGGAGCTGTCTTTTACAAGTGGATGGGATATCTTACTTTTCTTTCTCCTTATCTGATATTCCTCATGTTGTTTATCACATACTGCAAGCTTCAGTTCCGTGATTTCAAGCCACGAAAGGAACATGTTGTGTTGCTGACGGTGCAGATGGTCTTGTCTGCCCTGATATATCTTGTCTTGTCGCCATTGAACCATATAGTGGGAGAAGGGGTCTTTATCTGTGTTTTTATACCTACCGCCACAGCGGCACCGGTAATTACATCAATGCTTGGAGGCAGTATCTCTTTCGTGGCGACGTATTCGTTGCTCTGCAATGCTTTTATAGCCGTGGCTGGTCCTGTGGTGCTCGCCGCGATAGGTGATAATCCTGATATGACTTTCCTGAAATCATCATTGCTTATATGCTCCAAGGTATTCCCGCTTATAATAGGGCCTCTGGCGTTGGCAATGATCTTGCGTTATCTTGTGCCACGGCTTCATTCGAAGGTAGTGAGCCATCAGAGCCTGTCGTTCTATATGTGGGCAGTATCGTTGTTCATCATCGTCGGCAGTTGTGTGAGTTTTACAATCCGGACATGGGATGAAAAGCGGCTCCCGGCGGTAGCGATGCTTGTTGCCGGGGCTTTGGCAGTCTGTCTTCTGCAGTTTTACATCGGACGGAAAATCGGTGCGAGGTTTAATGACAGAGTATCTGGCGGACAGAGTCTCGGACAGAAGAATACGGTGCTTGCCGTGTGGCTCGCCATGACCTATATGACACCGATAGCATCTATCGCGCCTGCTGCATATATAGCGTGGCAGAACATTGTCAACTCCTGGCAACTGGTGAAAAAGTCTTCAATAAAAACGGATTGTTGATTACCTGTCGTTGCAGTCCCTGTTATTTTTGTCGGCAGTGTTGCATTTGTCGGAAAGGACGCAACCGCAGCATGATTTCCGGCTTTTGTTTTTAACGCGCTTTATGAATCTGACTACAAGCCATGTCAAGGCTGCCAGAATTATAATGGCTACTGCTGTGTATTGTATTGCAAGGTTTCTGTCCATTCAATTATTTTGTTTTTTAGGGTTGGCAGGCGATGTTTTATCCTTCTTATTATCTTTTTTAACAACTGAGTCGTTCTGTTGTTCGGCAATAATCAGTCTGTTTGAATTATCTTTAAGAACGGACATGACGATTTGCGAAATCATTTCCTTGAGCTGAGAAATGAACTCAGGCGCGCTGTATTCCCCACGCTCAATCTGACGCAGTCTTCCCTCCCAGATGCCTGTGAGTTTGGCACTTTTCAGCAATTCTTCCTGAATTACAGAAATGAGTTCAATCCCGGCAGGGGTGGCTCTCAGTGATTTGCGTTCTTTTCGGATGTAACCCCTTTTATATAGAATTTCTATTATAGCGGCTCTTGTTGACGGTCGTCCGATGCCGTTTGCCTTAAGAGCTTCTCTGAGTTCTTCGTCTTCAACAGACGCTCCGGCAGTTTCCATTGCTTTTAAAAGAGTTCCTTCCGTGTAATATTTAGGCGGTTGGCTTGTTTTCTTCATAAGTTTCGGAACATGAGGCCCTGATTCTCCTTTTGTGAAGGGCGGCAACACGGCAGTTTCGTCATCTTTCCGGTCATCGTCATTCTTGTCTGCATCGGCTGAAGAACTGATGCCTTTTCGAGACTGATATACGAATTTCCATCCTTGGTCTGTTATGACGCGCCCTGTGGCTTTGAATTTATATTTCCCCGCTTCAGCCTTGACGGTTGTCTGTTCAAAAGAACAATCGGGGTAGAAAACGGAGATGAAACGCAAAGCTATGGTGTCAAACACATTGCGTTCATCCATTGGGAG
>NZ_CAJMXD010000370.1:0-2886 GCF_905219685.1 Barnesiella sp. CU968 | reverse complement strand
CAGTCATAACCGCACCCGACAACCGGATAATCGGCGAAGGATGGCACAGGGTCTACGGCGGACCTCATGCCGAAGTCAACGCCATCGCATCGGTAAAAGCGGAAGACGAGCATCTTCTCCCTCTTTCAACAATATACGTTTCTCTCGAGCCATGCTCGCATTACGGCAAAACCCCGCCGTGCAGCAAACTCATTATCGAGAAAAAAATCCGGCGCGTGGTTGTCGGCATGGGAGATCCTTTCAAAGAAGTCTGCGGAAGAGGCATAAAAATGCTGAGAGAAGCAGGCATAGAAGTAGTTGAGAACGTGCTTGAAAAGGAATGTCTCGCCCTGAACAGGAGATTTGTCACAGCCCACACCTTGCGCCGCCCGTTCATACAGCTCAAATGGGCTCAGAGTGCAGACAACTTCATCGGAGCCTTCTCTCCCTCGGGGTATCCATGTCCGGTTTCATTGTCCAATCCCCTGTCTCTTGTCGAAATGCATCGCGAACGCTCGCTGGCAGACGCCATACTCATCGGAACAGACACCGTCATTTCCGACAATCCCACACTGACAACACGGCTGTGGCCCGGCAATTCACCCCGCCCTGTGCTTTTCGCATCAGACAGAATACCCGCACACTCCGCCGTTATGGCAAGAAACCCGATAATTCTCGATCCGTCAAAGTCTCTTGAAGAAAACCTGTCGGATCTCTACAGCATTCACAAAATCACATCTCTTATGGTAGAGGGTGGAGCAAAGACACTGAAAGCGTTCATCAATGCCTCGCTGTTCGATGAAATCCGTGTCGAAACCGCACCTATCGTCATAAGCCACGGCATCCCCGCCCCGACAATACCGACAGGGCTCGCCACACTCATAAAAGACAGGGAAATTCGCGGCAATAACATCAGATGTTACAAACCTTAAAATCATTTAAAATTCCCTTAAAATGATTTAATTTGTAAATTCACAGCCCATTTTGCGGTATAATTCCCCAAGAAATGCTAAATTTGCAAGTTGAAACACCATGCTTTTAGGGTTCAAGCCCTTTGAGCTTGGTAAACAACATACATGCAAATAACATCAACGTGAAGCTACTCAACACATTCCGCCGTTTTTCCGGCTGTCTTCTGGCAGGCGCGGCTACAGTCGCAGTCGTATCCTGTAACGAAAAAACCGAAGATGTGGAGATATACCTGACTCCATCAAACGTTGCCGTCACTGCCTTCTCACTCAACGAAGACGATGATGTCATGGCAAACCTTGACTCGGTATTTTTCTCCATAGACCTTGCCAACGGAGTAATATTCAACGCAGACTCACTCCCCGTAGGCACAAAGATTGACAAACTCGTCACAACAATCAAATATTCGAGCTACGTCACAAAAGCCACCATAAACATGGAAAACGGCGAGACCCGCACAGGAGAAGTGGATTACCTAAACTCCCCTACGGACTCCATAGACTTTACGGGTAATGTTACCCTTACACTGTCAACCGATAACGACCAGCTTTCGCGCACATACCGCATCAAGGTGAATGTGCACAAAGAGAAAACAGACTCTCTTATCTGGGGAGACAAAGCGATTTCCAAACTTCCGTCAAGGCTTCCCGATCCACGTAACCAGAAGAGCATTGACTTCAACAACAGGGCTGTTTCTCTCATAGAAGAAAACGACGGCACCTATACATTCGCCACATCCGACAATCTTTTCGAGTCGACATGGCAGAAAAACGCCGCTACATTCCCGTTCACACCAAATGTCCGCTCTCTATGCGCGACGACATCCAGACTCTTGCTGCTTGCGACAGATGGCAAGATGTATGAATCCGCCGACGGATCTTCATGGACAGCAACCGGCGAGACATGGACCGCGATGCTTGGCTCATATCTTGACACAGCGATAGGCATAAGAAACGGAGCCAACGGAGCGGAATACGCCCAATATCCACAGAAAAACCTGAACGTCTGCGCGATAGATCCGGAGTTCCCGGTATCGGGTTATTCAAACTTTGTGATTCTTGAGAATCAGTGGACATCCTCGCCCGTAGGATTTTTTGCAGGAGGAACCTGTGCCGACGGCTCTCTGTCGGATGCTACCTGGGCTTTTGACGGATATAACTGGATAAAACTTGCGGAAGGAGGAATACCAGCAGTCAAAGGAGCGTCAATAATCCCATATTACGGTTTCCGCTTCACCTCTTCGACATGGACAAAGACCGAATATCCGGTATGGATGATTGTCGGCGGAACCAAAACCGACGGCACACTCAACAGAACTGTATACATATCATACGACAACGGTGTGAACTGGGGACAGGGAAGCGAACTTCTCCAATTGCCCAAAGAGATACCGACAATGACAGAATGCGACAATGTCGTGATGAATGTACGCAAAAAAGCCCTCCTTTCAGACGCATGGAAGAAAGCCGCGCGCCGCAGCCACAATGTGGAAGTCGACGGCGACAACATATATTGGGATTGCCCGTATATCTATCTCATAGGTGGATTCGGTTCCGACGGCAAGCTTTACGACACAGTCTGGCGCGGCGTGATCGCACGTCTCTCCTTCACTCCAATAATCTGACAGAGTGAAGTCACTTACCGGGATATCAGTCGCGCTCGCTCTGCTCGCCACATTTCTTCCTACGAAGACAATGGCGCAGGAAGATTACCGTTTCGACATCGGGGCGGGACTCGGCATGACCGGATACCTTGGCGATGCCAACACGGCAAATCTATGGAGCGAACCGGGATGGGACTTTGAAGCGCTGTTCCGCTATATCGCCAATCCCCGGTGGGCGTTCAAAACCAATTTCTACGCCGGGAATCTACGCGGTGACTCCTCGAAAATGACAAATGTCTTTCCCGGAGGAGAGACATTCAGTTTCTCCACTACTT